>NZ_BAAFHL010000005.1:0-106499 GCF_042849955.1 Chryseobacterium barbadense | reverse complement strand
ATCGATAACCATTCATCATCTTCTGACTCACACTTCCGGAATTAAAGATTTTACGAAAATGAAGTCGATTTCCGACATCGCGCAAAAAGAAATGGCGCCTAAAATGATGGTCGATTTTTTTAAAAATGAACCCGCTGATTTTAAACCCGGTGAAAAATTCGACTATAATAATTCTGGCTATGTACTTCTGGGATACCTTATAGAGCTGGTTTCCGGCGAAAAATATGAGGATTTTATTAGAAAAAATATTTTCGAAAAAGTGGGAATGAAGAATTCATATTATGCAAGCGATAGAAAAGTAATTAAAAATAGAGCTTATGGCTATCATAAAAAGGATGACGGCTATGTGAACAAAACCATGATCAACTTTAGTGTTCCATATGCGTCGGGCTCACTAATGTCCACAGTGGAAGATTTGGTGAAATGGCAAAATGCTTTAAACCAAAACTTACTTTTAAAACCGGAAGAAATAAAAAAGGCTTTTACGAAATATAAGCTCAATAGTGGGGAAGAATTTACCTACGGTTACGGATGGCATTTAAAGAGTATCAACGGAGTTTCAACGAGAGAGCATGGCGGAAGTGTTTTCGGATTTAAGTCGATGGCGGTTTATATTCCGGATGAAGATACATATGTTATTGGATTAAGCAATTGTGATTGTCATTCGCCGACACAGATTACGAAAGATATTGCCCAATTGGTATTGGAAAGTTCAAAAAACAGCAATAATGAACGTTTGAATAGTTTAAAATCAAAATAAATTAAAAAATAGAGCTTCGATCTTTTGTGGGAAAAGGAAAAAAGTTCTATTTTTGCCTAAAATCTTTAAGGAAAATGATCTTATCAGCATTTTGGCCGTTTTATCAGTTCATTTGGACGATATTTTTCTTCACTATGTTCTTAGTGGGATTCTGGTGTATTTTTATGTTCTTCGGATTAGTAATCCCGATGTGGTTAACTGAAGGACTAAAAGAATATTTCGGAAAAGTAAAACCTTTTGATCCGGAGGAAATCAGAAGAAAAAATATTTATGAGCAGAAAGGAGTAGAAGTGATCTACAATGAACCTAAAGGAAATGGTCCTTTCTTACACGATAGTCACGGACATCATCATTAATTGATTGTCATTGCTTTTTCACCTGAATTCTGAAAAAGTAATATCAAAGCAAAACAACATATATGAACCACTTACTTTGTAGGTGGTTTTTTTATTCCTGAATTACCGAAGCAATTCCAACTTCTTTTTAAAAGGCTATATGAAATTCCGGATGTATTCATAGCCGCATTCAATCATATTCTTAATCTAATTATTGATGCATATCCGGCAGAGTTAGTCAAGACTTATATTCTTATAGTTCTCATCTGCAACTTCCTAATGATGGAGGCTATTGGGTAAAAGTTTGTTTTTTTTTAGCAGGAAATCAAAAGTTTTCAAAAAATAAATTACATTCGTATTAAATTATTAAAAAAACAAGCTTTTATGAAGAAATTTTATTCCGGTGTATTTCTATTTGCCATGGCTTTCCTTTTTGGGCAAATAAGCTATACCATTACACCAAACCCATTCAACGAAACAGATCAGATCACTCTGAGCGTTCCCGGAAACCAGATTGACGAATCCGCATGGGGAGTAGTCAATAATGCCATCTATATTTGGTCATGGTCTTTGGATACAACTTATAACAACAGTCAGGATTGCCCTACCAACGGAAGCTGGAACAATTCTAATGAAGCCAACAGGCTGGCCTACAATGCAGGAACTGATACCTATTCTCTGACCTTTACACCGACTACATTTTTTAACAGAACGGGTATCGGAAGATTTGGATTTTTATTGAAAGATAAAACTGGAGCTCACCAGACCGCGGATCATTTTGTGAATGTAGGGGTATTAAGTTTGAATCTAACCAACCCTTTGGCGAATACGGTAACCTCTGTGCCGGCAGGAAATACCATCAATATTATCGCGACTACCAATGCGAATGCAACATTCCAATTGAAGGCAAACGGGGTGGTTGTAAATTCAACTTCCACACCTTCAACGTCATATTCATACAATTTCCTTGCAGATGATGCGTATATGGAACTTATTGCTACGGATGCCTCAACATCCATTACCAAAAATGCGACATTCATTCTAAACAAAGCCAGAAATGTTGTTTCTGAAGCCATTCCGGCATGGATAAAACAGGGGATTAATTATCACCCTACGGACAACACAAAAGTAGGATTAGCCTTATATGCACCCTATAAAAGCTTTGTTCATGTGATCGGAAGCTTTAATAACTGGATGGTAGATGATGCTTACTTGATGAAAAAAGACACTACTAATCCGGACCTGTACTGGATTGAATTGAGCGGGCTTACGGCAGCACAGTTATATACATTCCAGTATAAAACAAGTGATTTGAAGAAAGTGGCAGATCCGTTCTCACCACAGATTTTATCTTCTTATGATGACCAGTGGATATCGGCTTCTACTTATCCGGGCTTACCGGCATTCCCTGCAGGGCAAGGATTTGAAGTTTCCATGTTTAAGACAGGTCAAACCCCATACAATTGGCAGGTCACCAATTTCCAGAGGCCGAACAAAGAAAATCTGATAATTTATGAACTGCTGTTAAGAGATTTTACCCAGGAAAAAAACTGGCAGTCTCTGATCAATAAAATTTCATATTTAAAAAATCTGAATATCAATGCGATAGAGCTTCTTCCGATTATGGAGTTTGAAGGCAACCTTTCATGGGGATACAACACGTCTTTCCATTATGCGATAGATAAAGCGTATGGAACTCCGGAGAAGTTCAAGGAATTTGTTGATCTGTGCCATCAGAATGGGATTGCAGTAATTTTAGATATTGCTTTCAACCATGCTACAGGAAGATCGCCCTTGGTAAGACTTTGGAACATAGATCCTGATAATGATGGATATGGTGATGTTGCGGCCAATAATCCGTACTTCAATCAGGTTCCGAAACATTCTTACAATGTTTTCAATGATTTCAATCATTCAAGCACGGCGACTAGATATTATGTTGAACGGTCATTACAACAATGGCTAACAGAATATCATATTGATGGTTTCCGTTGGGACCTGACAAAAGGATTTACCCAGAATTGCTCTGCCAATGATGAGACATGCACTAATGCTTATCAGCAGGATAGAGTGGATATTATGAAATACTATGCTGATAGGCAATGGGCAATTGACCCCAATTCTTATATGATTTTTGAACATCTGGGAACAGATGCTGAAGAACAACAGTGGGCCAATTACAGAATTGCTGAAGGAAAAGGCGTAATGCTTTGGAATAAACAGACCGATCCATATAACCAGAATACAATGGGATATAAAGATAACAGCAACTATGACAGAATGGATCATGAACTGCACGGATTTACCAATATGCATGCCGTAGGATTCGGAGAAAGCCATGATGAAGAAAGGCTGATGTTTAAAAACCTTGCTTACGGAGCGGTGAATGGATCTTATGATGTTAAAAACCTGAATACGGCATTGGAAAGAATGAAAACGTTCGGGGCTACTTTCTTCACCATTCCCGGGCCTAAAATGATCTGGCAGTTTGGGGAGCTTGGATATGAGTTCAGTATCAACAGATGTCCGGATGGTTCTATTAACAACGGATGCAGAACAGACGAAAAACCAGTCGCATTCACTTTAGGATATGATACCAATACCAACAGGAAAGCGGTTTATGATACCTGGGCCAAAATCATCAATATCAGAAATGCTAACCAGGTATTCAAATCCAAAACATACAGTGTAGAGTCTAATAATATTGTGAATGATCCGGATGGACTGATCACAAGAATATATGTATATGACACAGCCGCTGCGGGAATAAAAAATATAGTGGTTCTGGCTAATTATAACACGACAGCTAAAGATGTCGTTCCCTATTTCCCGTACACCGGGCAATGGCAGAACCTTATGGATAATACAATTGTAACGGTAGCGTCCACTACAGCACCTGTTACTCTTCAGCCGGGAGAGTTCAGAATCTTCGGAAACTACACGGGAACATTGTCTACGGTAGATCAAAATGCTGCCAATAAATTATCTCTTCAGATTGCAGATAACCCTGTGAAAAATGGATTGGCGAAATTAATTTACCATAAAGCTAAGAATGGAGAAATTACCATTTATGACTTAAGCGGTAAAAAAATGGATGCATTCAAATTGAAAGATGAGAATGGAACTTATGAATTAAAGGCCCATTATCCTGCAGGAACTTATCTGGTTCATTTAAAATCCGATACAGGAATGGCGATCCAGAAAATGATGATCAAGTAATTGATTAAACTTTAATAGCATAGGAGACAATTGAAAAGTTGTCTCCTTTTTGTTTTAAAACAAATTACAGAAGACTTTCCCTCGTCAGAAAGTGGCAAGAGTTTTAAATTGAATTAATAATTCTTATCTTTGCCCCCACAAAAATTCTACAATGTCTAAGTCATTAATTCCAAAATTAGAAGCTATAAAACAAAGATATAATGAGGTGGCAGACCTTATTATACAGCCTGATGTAATTTCAGATCAAAAAAGATATTCTTCTTTGAATAAAGAATATAGTGATTTGGGAAAAATTGTTAGAGTATATGATCAGTATAAAGGAGCCTTGGATACCATTGCCGAGTCTGATGAAATCATTGCAGACGGGTCAGACAGAGATCTGGTAGACCTTGCCAAAATAGAAAAACTGGAAGCTCAGGATAAAATCCCCGGGCTTGAAGAAGAATTGAAAGTATTGCTGATCCCAAAAGACCCGGCAGACGACAAAAATGTGATTGTAGAGCTTCGTGCGGGAACAGGAGGTGACGAAGCGGCAATTTTTGTGGAAGATATTTACCGCATGTATACCATGTATTTCAAAACAAAAGGATGGAGACATGAAGTTACTGATTCTAATGAAGCCGCAAAAGGATACAAAGAATTGATCATGAAAGTGGAAGGAGAAGGTGTTTACGGAATTATGAAGTTCGAATCCGGAGTTCACCGTGTACAACGTGTTCCTGAAACGGAATCACAAGGAAGAGTCCACACTTCTGCCATTACCATTGCGGTTTTACCGGAAGCTGAAGAAGTGGATGTGGAAATCAATCCGGCAGATATCGAAATGCAGACTTCACGTTCAGGAGGAGCGGGAGGTCAGAACGTTAACAAGGTGGAAACAAAAGTTCAGCTTACCCACAAACCTTCAGGAATTGTAGTCGTTTGTCAGCAGGCCCGTTCCCAGCTGGCTAACCGTGAATTGGCAATGGAAATGCTTCGTGCCAAACTATATGATATCAAATTACAGGAAGTACAAGGGGATATTGCAGCACAAAGAAAAACAATGGTTTCTACAGGAGACCGTTCTGCGAAGATCAAAACCTATAACTATCCTCAGGGAAGAGTAACAGATCACAGAATCAACAAATCCATCTATAACCTGGATGCTTACATGAATGGAGATATTTCCGAAATGATCGATGCTGTAATCATGGCGGAAAATGCAGAGAAGATGAAAGGGGAAGAAGAAAGCCTATAAAAAATAAGAATAACTAAAAGTCTTCATATTTGAAGGCTTTTAATTTTATGTCAACCTATTTTTAGGACGACTCACAATAAACTGTTGAAGCATGAAAAAAATAGGGATTTTTTTACTTTTTTTACTAATGATGTACCCTCAAAAAATTTTTGCCCAGACAGAGGTAAAAACACCAAAAGAGTTTTTTACGATACTCTTTGAGGCCTTTGTTAAAAATGACAAGAATAGTCTGAAAGATCTGAATGAATATGGCAGTCAAGTTACTGAGAATGAGAATACCTATGAAATTGATAATGAAAGCAAAGAAGAATTTCTCAAAGAATTTTTAGCTGCATTTCCTGAAAATACGGTGGAAGAATGTAAGAAAGAGGCAGAAGAATTTCTTAAGGCAATAGATGAAAACTTTAAAAACAGTACACTGAAAATCAAAAGTATAAAACTTGTCAAAAATGAACGTTCAGACCTGACAACGGCAGAGATCATTTATTCTATCAGTTTCAAAGTGCCTTCTAAATTATTGGATTTTGATTTCGAAGCTCCCGGAAAAATAAAACCGGATACATTGAAAAACTTTCTGATTCAAGCAACAAAAGAATTAAAAAATGCAGATAAAATCGTTACAACAGAAGACGAAGAATCCATTTTATATCAAAGAGAAAAGGAAGGGAAAATTTTTTATTTCAGCTTAAGTCAAGATAAGATCGTTTCCGAATTGCAAAGCTTTTATTTTTACAGTCTCGGACTATATCAATAATAATTTAAAAGTCTTCAAATATGAGGACTTTTTTTATTTGAGATACTTTCTGTATTTTTGGTAAAATAATGATTAATATGAAAATTAGACCGATCTTATTAACTGCTGGAGTTTTGTTTTCAGCAAATTTTTATTCTCAGAAAATGATTTATCCTAAAGCGTTAAAAGGTAATCAAACAGATACGTATTTCGGAACTGCAGTGGCAGATCCTTTCAGAGATTTGGAAAATGATTCTGAAGCCACTAAGAAATGGGTGGATGAAGAGGTGGCAAACAGCCAGGCTTATCTTTCAAAAATTCCTTTCAGAGAGCAAATTAAAAACCAGTTGAGAGACATCTGGAATTATGAGAAAATTTCAGCTCCTTTCAAGGAAGGTGATTATACGTACTATTATAAAAATGACGGGTTACAGGCCCAATCGGTTTTATACAGAACCAATAACAAAACCAAAGCAACAGAAGTATTTCTGGATCCTAATAAGTTTTCAGAAAAAGGAACCACTTCACTTTCCAACCTGTCATTCAATAAAAAAGGAAATTTAGCCGCTTATTCCATTTCGGAAGGCGGAAGCGACTGGAATAAAATCATCATCATTGATGCTATTACCAAAAAGCAGATTGATGAAACTTTACTTGATGTGAAATTCAGCGGAATCTCATGGCAGGGAGATGAAGGATTTTATTACTCAAGCTATGATAAACCAAAAGAAGGAACGGTACTTTCCGGAATGACGGATAAGCATAAAGTATACTTTCACAAACTAGGAACGAAACAATCCCAGGATAAACTCATTTTCGGCGGCGAAAAAACACCTCGCCGGTATATAGGAGCAGGAGTTTCCGAAGATCAGAGATATCTGATTATTTCTGCAGCCAATGCGACAAACGGGAACGAATTATATATTAAAGATTTAAAAAACGGAGGCGACTTTATCCAGATCAACAATGGATTTGACATTAATGCAGATATAGTGGATACACAGGGAGATGATCTCTTTATTTTCACGGATAAAGATGCACCGAATATGCGTCTGGTAAAAACAAGCATTAAAAATCCTTCTCCAGACACCTGGAAAGATGTGATTCCGCAAACAGAAAACGTATTGGGGATTTCTTCCGGAGGAGGTTATTTCTTTGCTACCTATATGATCGACGCCATTGACCAGGTAAAGCAATATGATAAAAACGGAAAGCTGATCAGGGAAATTAGTCTGCCTGGAAAAGGAAATGTTTCAGGTTTCGGCGGTAAGGAAGAAGAAAAAGAACTTTACTTTTCATTCAGCAATTATATTACGCCGGGTACCACCTATAAATTTAATGCAGACTCTGGAAAATCAGAAGTATATCAAAAGCCTAAAGTAAAATTCAATCCGGAAGATTATGTTTCTGAACAAGTGTTCTATACTTCAAAAGACGGAACCAAAATCCCGATGATGATCAACTATAAAAAAGGAACAAAGCTTAACGGTAAAAATCCTACTATTCTATATTCGTACGGAGGCTTTAATATCAGTTTACAGCCTGCATTCTCTGTGGTCAATGCCATTTGGATGGAAAACGGTGGAATTTATGCCGTTCCAAACATTCGTGGGGGAGGTGAATATGGTAAAAAGTGGCATGATGCAGGAACAAAGCTCCAAAAGAAAAATGTTTTTGAAGACTTTATCGCAGCGGGAGAATATTTACAAAGCAAAGGTTATACCTCCAAAGAATATATGGCATTGTCAGGAAGATCAAACGGCGGATTGCTGGTTGGGGCAACCATGACTATGCGTCCTGACCTGGCAAGAGTGGCATTTCCGGGAGTTGGAGTATTGGATATGTTGAGATACAACAAGTTTACAGCAGGAGCAGGATGGTCTTACGATTACGGAACCGCAGAAGATAACAAAGAAATGTTTGAATATCTAAAATCATATTCCCCGGTACATAACGTAAAAGCCGGAACCTGTTATCCATCTACCATGATCATTACGAGTGATCATGATGACAGGGTCGTTCCTGCACATTCTTTCAAATTCGGAGCAGAATTACAAGAAAAACAAGGGTGTTCAAATCCGATTTTATTAAGAATCGAAAAAAATGCAGGACATGGCGCAGGAAGAGCAACAGAACAGGTGATCAGTGAAAACGCAGATCTTATATCTTTTGCCCTGTATGAAATGGGAATCAAAAAATTAGGAAAATAATTTAAAGCTGAACCGCAAAAAAAGCGGAAAAGGCAGATATAACTTAAAGAAAGGCGATTTTGCAGCTTGCAATTTCGCCTTTTTTGGATGAAAATTAACACCAGATTATTAATCCAAAAATCCGTAATTTTAGCCATCTAATAAATCCGAAAGAATGAGAAGGGAAATCCAGAACAAAACTCCTCAATTTAGCATAACCAAACACCCTGCAGAAATCTATTCATTTGAAAAAGACGGATTGCAGCTGAAATCGTCCTATACTGCTGAAGATATTAAAAACCAATCTTTAACGGAAACCTCACCGGGAATCACCCCTTATCTGAGAGGGCCATACTCTACCATGTATGTTCAGAAGCCTTGGACCATCCGTCAGTATGCAGGTTTTTCCACAGCAGAAGAATCCAATGCATTCTATAGAAGAAACTTGGCGGCTGGACAAAAAGGACTTTCCGTAGCTTTCGACCTGGCAACACACAGAGGATATGATTCAGATCATGCAAGAGTGGTAGGAGACGTTGGAAAAGCAGGCGTGGCTATTGATTCTGTGGAGGATATGAAGATTTTGTTCAACGAAATTCCATTAGATCAGATCTCCGTTTCCATGACCATGAATGGTGCGGTTCTGCCAATTTTATCTTTCTATATTGTTGCCGCAGAAGAACAAGGCGTACAACAGGAACAACTTTCCGGAACCATCCAGAATGATATTCTGAAAGAATTCATGGTGAGAAATACTTACATTTATCCGCCTGCACCTTCCATGAAAATTATTGCGGATATCTTTGAATATACTTCTCAGAATATTCCGAAATTCAACTCCATATCCATCTCAGGATATCATATGCAGGAAGCTGGAGCCACTCCGGTACTGGAAATGGCCTATACTTTGGCAGATGGTCTGGAATACGTAAGGACTGGGATCAAAGCCGGAATGAATGTGGATGATTTCGCTCCCAGACTATCATTTTTCTGGGCGATCGGAATGAACCACTTTATGGAGATTGCTAAAATGCGCGCAGCAAGGTACATCTGGGCCAGCCTTTTGAAACAGTTCAATCCTCAAAATCCAAAATCGTTAGCATTAAGAACCCACTCTCAGACTTCAGGATGGTCTTTAACAGAGCAGGAACCCTTTAATAATATTACAAGAACAGCCATTGAAGCACTGTCTTCCGCATTGGGAGGAACCCAGTCTTTGCATACCAATGCATTGGATGAAGCCATTGCACTTCCTACGGATTACTCAGCAAAAATTGCAAGAAATACCCAAATTATTCTTCAACAGGAAAGCGGAATTTGCGATGTCGTGGATCCGATGGGAGGAAGCCATTTAATTGAAAGCCTTACCCAACAGATGATTGAGGAAGCCATGAAGTACATCGATGAGGTAGAACAGGAAGGAGGAATGACCAAAGCCATCGAAGCGGGGATTCCCAAAATGAGAATCGAAGAAGCTGCCGCAAGAAAACAGGCAAAAATTGATAGTGGTGAAGAGTTCATCATTGGAGTCAATTCATTCAGGTCATCATTAAAACAGGATGAAATTGAAATCCTGGATATTGATAATACTGAGGTTAGGAGGAAACAGATCGAAAGATTAAATATCATAAAATCAGAAAGAAATTCCGAAGCCGTTGAACAGATCTTAAACGAGATCCGTGAAAGTGCAAAAACAGGAAAAGGCAATCTTTTAGCATTATGCATCGAAGCAGCAAGAAGAAGAGTAACATTAGGAGAAATGAGCGATGCGATGGAAGAAAGCTTCGGAAGATATAAAGCCAACATTAAAACAATTTCTGGAGTATACGCCATGAATGCTGGGAAAAACGAATATTTTGAAAAAGCTCTTCAATTAACCCAAAAATTTGAAGAAACAGAAGGACGTCGTCCAAGATTAATGGTCGCTAAAATGGGACAGGACGGTCATGACAGAGGGGCAAAAGTAGTTGCCACCGCATTTGCCGATATGGGATTTGACGTAGACGTTGCTCCATTATTCCAGACTCCTGAAGAAGTAGCAAAACAAGCTGTAGAAAATGATATTCATATCTTAGGAGTATCTTCTTTGGCAGCCGGGCACAAAACTTTGGTTCCACAGGTAGTAGAAGAATTGAAAAAACTGGGTGCAGATGATATCACCATCGTTGTAGGAGGTGTAATTCCTCAACAGGACTACGAGTTTTTGTACGCCAACGGAGCCGACTTTATTTTTGGCCCCGGAACTAACCTTCCAAAGTGTGCCGTAGATATTTTAGAAAAATTTTTAAGTTAATTAACATTTCATAAAGAATAAGCTGTACGGTTTTTGTATTATCTGTTGAAAAATTTCATTATGGCTTATACAGTAATTTCAGTATTTCCTGCTACTGTAGATACAGAGGAAATTAAAAAAGATTTAACGAATAACGGTTTTGATAAAGCAAACATTATAGTTTCAAAATCAAAGCTTGAAGACAAATCACCGGATAACCATTACGAAGATGATGTTAAGACAAGAAGTTTTTGGGATTTCATCTTTGCCCATGATACAGAAATGTTGGAAGCTTACAAAAAAGAAAGTGTAGGGAGAAATAACATTATTGTATATGCAGATACTGCTGATGATGCGCAAAGAGCAAAAACAATTCTTGATAGAAACGGAGCAATAGAGGTGTACCGGAAACAACCGGAGTCTAATGTGCCTGAAGGCATGTCAGAAGATGTTTACAACGGAATCATTGCCAAAGCAAGGCACAATTTATATTTTCTGGACTCAGAAAGAGTATATAAATCCGGAAATCAAGGAATGGATGAAACCATGGATAGTCAGGGATCAAAAGACTGATCTCACAACATACGTAAAAGCAGAAGAAAGCCTGGATATAGTATTCAGGCTTTTTATTTTTGAACAAAAAAATGTTGAGTTTCAAAAAAATTAATATATTTGCACCAGAAAAATAAAGTTTAACCATTTAAAAACAACGAAGCAAATGTTCAGATTTAATCAGAATTCTACAGTTGGATTACCGCTTATGGTGGTAAGGCTTCGTGGTATGGTACATTCTTAGAATAATAGTATAATGAAATATCAAAACCCGAAGTCGTAGAGATTTCGGGTTTTTTATTGCGCAATATTTCAAACTCAAATTAAGTTTCCCCGAAATCCTTTTTTAATTGTTCATGGTTGATGAGGAAATATTGTCATACGTCAGTTCGAGTAGCGAAGCGTATCGAGAACCTTTTCATTCCTGAATATTTTAAACTAAACATTTAGTTGAAAGCAAATGATATGCGTGCCTGGAAATCTAAAATCTAGATTCGCATCTCACACATCTAATTTTTAAAACCAAAATAATGGGAAATTTAAAACTAAAAGGAAAAGATATATTAAAACTGGGCTATCCAAATAATCAAAGTGTAAATATCGCTCTGGAAGTCATGAAAAGAAATTTTGCAACCAAAAACATTCACCATGTGAAATCTCTTTTAAAAGAAATACTGCTGAATCCGGAAAGCTTTGAAAAAAATTTAACCTTCGGACAAATTGCGGAAGCACTGCTTTCATCGAAGAAAACAGAAAAAAGAATGCTGAATACACATCGAGCCGCTTTTCAGATTTTTGGAAATAATATTTCAGAAGAAGCCAAAAATCAGCTATACACGGCCTTGAAACTTCCTATTTCAACACAGGGAGCTTTAATGCCCGATGCACACAGTGGTTACGGACTTCCGATCGGTGGCGTTCTTGCATTGGAAAACGCAGTAATTCCTTACGGAGTAGGAATGGATATAGGTTGCAGAATGAGCCTTAGTATTTTGGATACGCCAATTTCATATCTGGACGGTGCTAAAGACAAATATGAAAAAGCACTGGCGGAACATACCAAATTCGGGATGTATGAAACTCATAAATCTCATGTGGAACACGAAATTTTCGACAGAGATACATTTGATATGATTCCGGTTTTGAAAAGATTAAAAGGAAAAGCCATTAAACAAATGGGAACTTCCGGTGGCGGAAACCATTTTGTGGAATTCGGAGAAGTGGAAATTATTGAAGAAGATGAGCAAATAGGGCTTCCGAAAGGAAAGTATCTGGGAATTCTTTCACACAGTGGTTCCCGTGGATTAGGTGCAGAAATCGCGCAGTATTATTCCAGAGTAGCGGCAGAACAATGTCCGCTACCCAAAGAAGCACAGCAATTTGCGTGGCTGGACCTCAGTACCCACCTCGGGCTTGAGTATTGGATGGCAATGAATTTGGCAGGAGATTATGCTTCTGCCTGTCACGATGATATCCACAGAAGATTGATAAAAACAGTGGGTGGAAGGGTAAAAGCCAGAATTGAAAATCATCACAATTTCGCATGGAAAGAAATCCATAACGGGAAAGAAGTGATCGTTCATCGAAAAGGAGCAACTCCGGCCAATGAAAATGAATTGGGAATGATTCCGGGTTCCATGACGGCAAAAGGATTTATCGTTCGTGGAAAAGGAAACCCGGAATCGTTGAATTCTGCTTCACATGGTGCAGGAAGAGCGTATTCAAGGGGAGAATGCAGAAGCTTGTTCACTCAAAATGACATCAGGAAAGAATTAAAACTGAAAAATGTGGTTTTGATGGGGGGTAATGCAGAAGAAGCCCCAATGGCGTACAAAGACATTAATGAAGTCATGAACGCGCAAAGTGAATTGGTAGATATTCTCGGAACTTTTCAGCCTAGAATTGTGAGGATGGATAAATAATGAGTTGCTGGTTAATGGTTCACAGTTGAGAGTTTTTAACTGGGAACATTAACTATCAACCATCAACTAAAAAAACAAAAAGAAATGGGAGCACCGCATAATATAAAAAGATACGGGGAAGTCTGGCCGGAATACAGAATTCGGCACGGACTTGAAATTTTAGAAAAATTAAAACATAAAATCATTTTATCTGGAGGCTGGGCATGGCATTTCATGTCCGAGGCAGGACACACAGAATATAAGCATGCTCATGATCATAAGGATATTGATGTTTTTGTAGAAAAAGAAAATGTGGCTGAAGTTGTAATGATTCTTCAGCGGGAAGGTTTTCAGAAAGTATGGACCCGCTATGATCATTTACCAAGCGCAGAAAATTTCCGCAGGTATGAGAAAACGGTGGAATTGGAAAACGGGAAATCTCACAGGATTACCATAGATTTTTTTGAAAGAAACAATCTGGAAACCATTGTATCCAATGGGTTTACAGTCGTTAAGCCTGAAATTTTACTTTCATTCTACAGGAATATCCATTCCAGTGATAAATGTTGGGCCGTAATGGCTGCCAAAGATTTATTAGAAAAAGGAATTGAACCTGTTGGCCATCCCAGATTAAGTGAAATGCCAAAATAAAATGGACAAATTAATACAAATTACCTCAGGAAGAGGGCCTTTAGAATGCCAGTGGGTAGTTGCCAAAGTTCTGAAGGTCTTCCTTGAGGAAGCAAAAGATTATCATATAGACTATGAAATCATTCACCGTGAAAATGGGGATGGAAACCTGACATTGAAATCCGTAAGCCTGCTTTTAAAAGGAGATAACGTATCTCTGTTTTTAGACAGCTGGTTAGGAAGTATTTGTTGGATCGGAAAAAGCACATTCCGGAAACTACACAAAAGAAGCAACTGGTTCATCGGAATTTTTGAAATGGAAGGATTGGAAAAAATCAGTTTCAATGAAAAAGATATCCGGTTTCAGACAACGAGAAGCCAGGGAAGCGGCGGGCAAAATGTAAATAAAGTGAACACAGCGGTTCGTGCAACCCATGCACCGACTGGGCAAAGCGTTTTTGTTCAGGATTCCCGTTCACAGTTGGAAAATAAAAAATTATCCATTACCCGGTTAAAAGAAAAAGTAATGGGATTATATATTCAACAGCTGGAAAAAAGAATGCAGGAAACCTGGAACAATCATTTGCAGGTAGAGAGAGGAAACCCGGTTCGTACATTTTCCGGAACAGATTTTAAAAAGAATTACAAGGACAAATCTTTCAAAAAACAGAGAAATGCCCTGAAAAACGAATTAAAAAACTACAACAATGACCTTAACTAAAAATAAATACTACTTTGAGGCCCTAGATAATTATCCATACAGCCTTCCGGACTGTCTGGAAGCACTGAACTATGCATTGTCGTACGATCCGGAAGATGCAGACAGCCTTTGTCTGATGGGAAGAATTTACAGCGAAATGCTGAATGACTTTGAAAAAGCAAAACTCTATTTTGAAGAGGCGATGCAATGTGATATGACAAATTTAAATGTACCTCAATATTATATTAAATGTCTATTGGATAACGAAGACTTGAGAGAAGCCGAAAAGCTAATTGAATATTCTTTGAAAATAAAAGGAATAGATAAATCCACCTTATGGCTTTACAGATCTTTACTTTCAGAAAAAAGAGGAAGTTTTTCCAATGCGCTGAAATTTTTGAATGAAGCAGAAAAGTATTGCTTCACACTATATAGTCTGGATTTGGTAAGAGATCGTAAAAAATTTATCAAGTCAAAAATGCCCAAAAAGCAAAATAAAAAGAATAAGGAGACGAAATAAGTCTCCTTTTTTGTAGCTTTAATAGATGAAACACATTATTTTTTTATTCCTGCTTATAGTAGTCTCTTGTAAGAAAAGCGAAAATAGAAAAGAAAAGGTGATTCCTAAAGATGAAACTTTAGATCTGAAATATGAAATCTTGAACCAGTTGATTAATGAAATAGAAGCTGAGGAAAATTTTTCAAATCGTTATGTTTATAATATCTCATTAAAAACAATTTATTTAAAAGTAAAAGCGCGGAATAATGACCAACCACCTCCGCCACCTGGTTTTGGAATTAGCTTAGAGTATGACTCCATATTTATGGAAAAAGATTCTGCATACTATCAAAATGAAATAAAAATATTGGATCATTTCAAGTTTGATAGAAACAGGATAAAAACAAAATTACAGTATACAAATGATGAAGAGCTCAATAGAATAAGGGAACGAAGTCGTCATCGTGACTTCTGGACAGATTTTAATGAAAAATATGAAGACAAATGTATAAGAACATTATCGATACCTTTTTTTAATAAAGATAAATCTGCATGCGTTATTGAAAGCTCTACTTCTTGTGGTCCTTTGAATGGAAGCGGATATACTGCTATTTATAGAAAAATTAACGGAAAATGGGTGGGAACTCGTTTTTATAGTTCTTGGATAAGCTAAAATATGAGGATAAACTTCACCATAAAACAACTCCAATTAAAAGAAACATTCTCGATTGCTTACGGAAGCTATGATACACGGGATGCATTGCTTGTGGAATTGTCTCATCACAACTGTAAGGGTTACGGAGAATGCGTAGCTATAGATTATTATCAGATCAACCTTCAAAGCTTTATTTTAAAACTAAAAAAAATTAAATCCCGGATTGAAGTTCACCCGATCATTCATCCAAAAGATTTTTTTCAATTTTTGTTGAAATTAAATTTACATCCGTTTCTGCTTTCCGCATTAGATTGTGCATATTGGGACTTGTTTGGAAAACTGGAAAACAAGAGTTTCATTGAATTAAATAAAATTCCTCACGAAAACCTTGTAGAAAGTTCAATCACCATTTCCGTAGATCATATTGAAGAACAGATCAGGAAAATTGAAAAAAGCCCATGGAGTAAATTCAAAGTAAAATGTAAAGGGTTGGATAAAGAAAGTGTTGAAAAACTTCTCCAATTAAATAAAAATATTGCCTTAGATTCAAATGCCAGTTTTACGGATTCGGATTGCATCTGGTTGCAGGAAAATGCCGGGGTTCAAAAGTTTTCTTATCTTGAGCAACCAAGACCTATTGATCAATATAAGGCTTTAAAGAAAGACGGTTTTGCCAATTGGATGGCCGATGAAGATTGCCAGAATATAGGCTCTCTGGAAGAGCTTATGCCTTATTATAAAAGTATCAATATAAAACTGATGAAATGTGGAGGTTTAACTACGGCTCTGGAAATGATCCGGAAGGGAAGGGAATCAGGATATAAAATAATGATCGGATGCATGACGGAGTCCTCAGTCGGGATTTCTGCAGGATGCGTTTTGACAGGACTTGTTGATTATGCAGACTTGGACGGTGCTAATCTTATTTCCAATGATTATGCAACCGGAAACTTTGTAGAAAAAGGGAGGATAATATTATCCGGAAAACCGGGATTAGGAATAGAGTTAAAATAAAAATCGGTTGTCTCATCTTTGAAACAACCGACTTTTATACTTTATTCGCAAGGATCATAACAGTCTAATGGAAATGCTGGAGCACTTAGACAGGCAGCTTCCCCCATTGTCATATATAAGCACCACTCCTCACAATTCGAGGCAGGTCTTACCAATGTACATCCTCCCGAACCTTTAATTGATTTCAATTGTTTTTTTGTTAATTTTTTTAAATTTTTCATAAATATTTATTTTTTTGTTGTCTTATTTTATATGTTTTAGACTTCTGTAGTTTTTACATTAAAAGATATACAATTTCTTATTACAAAAACTATGATATGATTCTATTTCTTATTTACAGAAATCAGATAATCATAAACCATTTGATGCTGGTCGTCACTCAACTTGGCTCTTGGCGCCATTCTGCTTAAGGTTTTTATCCATCCCTGATCGTCATGCCTTGCCGGATCCGGCAATTTGTGACATTTGTTACACGAATTTTCAAAAATGGTTTTCCCTTGAGCTAACTGTTCGGATGAGGTGTACTTCGGTCCGGTTACCGCTACACTTTTAGGTCCGCATGAAACCATAAAAACGGATCCTAAAATTATACCTGAAATCAATTTTTTCATAATATTATTTTTTGGAATCATTTATTTCTTCACAGAAACAATATAATCATAAACCCATTGATGCTGTTCATCCGTAAGCTTAGCTTTTGGCGCCATCGAGTTCATGATTCCTACCCATTGCACAGAGTTATGAGCCGTAGGATCCGGCAACTTATGACATTTCCCACATGAATTTTCAAAAATCGTTTTTCCCTGGGCAATTTGTTCAGCAGTAGAAGTGGCAGGCCCTGTAGCAGCAGTCGGTGTTGACGTTTTTGGAGTACAAGAAGCTAATATAATAGCAGTGAATGATGCTACAGCGAATATTTTTTTCATTATTATTTAAAATTGGATTAGAAACAAATGTAATAATTTCCTTCAGCTGTTGATAAAAATTAACGCAGTTTTAATTTAGAAGAAATAAAAGTAAAGAATGAGTCATGGTGAATTATCAATAGTGAATCCGCTTCACTTGTCAATTCGTCTTAGGAATTCACCATTCACTTTTGATAATTCACACTTCACCACTCCTTTCTCACATTTAATTATTATTTTTGAATTAATGAAATTTTCTACAGAAGAGCTTATACAAGGGATACGGTCAGGCAATAAACGTCTGATTGCAAAAGCGATTACCCTGGTGGAAAGCAAAAAAGCAGAACACAGGGAGCAGGCGGAAGAATTATTAAAGAAAATAATGCCATTTACGGGAAATTCCATACGAGTGGGAGTGACGGGAGTTCCCGGTGCCGGAAAATCAACGTTTATAGAAAATTTCGGAAGATTAGCGATCTCCAATGGAAAGAAAGTAGCAGTTCTGGCTATTGATCCGAGTTCAGCCGTGAATAAAGGAAGCATTTTGGGTGATAAAACCAGAATGGAGGAGCTGGCAAAAGAGGAAAATGCATTTATACGCCCTTCTCCAAGTTCGGGTTTTTTAGGCGGAGTTGCCAATACGACTTTTGAAACCATGATGATCTGCGAAGCGGCGGGCTACGATTATATTTTGATTGAAACCGTAGGTGTTGGACAATCTGAAGTTCTGGTAGCAGATATTACAGATATCTTTTTATTCCTTAAAATTATCGGTGGTGGCGATGAGCTGCAGGGAATCAAGCGTGGAATTATGGAAATGGTAGATGTAATCTTTATCAATAAAGTAGATCAGGACAATCTTGCGAAAGCCAAAAGTACCCGCCTCGAATTAAAAAGAGCATTGGATTTTATTCCTCCTAAAGAAAAAGACTGGAAAGTGCCGGTTCTCCTTGGATCAGCTTTACAAAACGAAGGATTAGGGGACGTTTATCAGACAATTGATGCATTTATCCGTTTAAAAAAGAAAACAGGACGTTTCGAAGCCGTTCGAACCCGGCAATCTGAAAAAAGGTTCGATTACTGGATTCAGGAATATGTTCTGGCTATGATGAAACGAAACAATTCCATGGAAGAAGCTTATATTCAGCATAAAAAGAATGCTTCGGCAATGGTTTCTAATCCAAGTACCGAAGCCAAATTATTTGTTGAGAAATTTTTGTCTAAAGATTCAGATTAAGGCTTAGTTTCCTCATTTTTTCCAATATAGCCATCATAACTTATCGGCTGCCTGTCATTACTTCTCATAGAAGTAAGAGCTCTGCCGTTTTTAAATACCTCAATAATTATTTCCGGGGCATTTTTTACATCATTAGGCTTAATTTTTACAATCCATTTTCCTTTTTTGCCTTGAGACTTATTCATGGTAAAATCTTTGGATGTAAATCTGTAGCTGTTGTCATTATTGCCATATGATGAAGTAAAAGCTCTGCCGAAATAAGGTAAAACCACGTCCAATGTATTGTTGTTTAATTCAATTGTATAATTTTCTCCATTGAGGTCCAGCATTCGTGTAGAAGTGGAATTAGGCATTGAATTCATAACGTTGATAACATCGTAGTTCACGGGATTAGCTCTAGTAGCATAAAAGGTAAATTCTTGTGAATTCACTAATGCATCTACCGTTTTCGAATCTAGTGTACTTTGAGATGAGCAACTCTGAAAGAAAAACAAAAAACCGAAAACAAATAGAATTGAAATATATTTTTTCATGACCTTAATAATTATTAAATTTAAATAGCAAAATGTATGCAAATCTCCATTCTGGAATTTTTTGGAATAAAAATTGTTAAAGTTGAATTATTAACACTCTAAACTATGAAAATTACACATCTATTAGGAATAGGAGCAATTGCAATGTCAGTTGCAGCTTGTACTACAAACCCCATTACGGGGAGATCTTCTTTGCAGCTAGCCAATAACTCGGAAATTACAACCATGGCGGCTCAGGAATACAAAACAACTTTAGCCAAAGGTAAAGTAGTTACCGGGACAGCAGATGCAAAAAGAGTGGTAAGCGTAGGAAACAGAATAAAAAGTGCCGCGGAAAGATATTATCAGAGTATCGGAAGATCAGCAGATCTGGCTAATTACAAATGGGAATTTAACCTTTTACAAAGCAGTGAATTGAATGCCTGGTGTATGCCTGGAGGAAAAGTAGCGGTATATACCGGAATTTTGCCGGTAACGAAAGATGATAACGGACTTGCGGTAGTGATGGGGCATGAAGTATCCCACGCATTGGCAGGTCACGGTAACGAAAGAATTTCTCAGGCTATGGTAGCTCAGTACGGAGGTGCTATTCTGGGAAGTACCATATCCAATGCTCAGTGGGCTAATATTTTCCAACAGGTATATCCGGTAGGTTCACAGGTAGCACTATTGAAGTATGGTAGAAATCAGGAGTCTGAAGCAGATGAAATGGGACTCTATCTGATGTCTATGGCCGGCTATGATCCAAGGGCGGCGATCCCATTCTGGAACAGAATGGAAGCAGCTTCCCAAAATAGCAGCAGACCACCACAGTTTTTGTCTACCCACCCGAACCCTGAAACAAGAGTTTCAGATATTCAGAAAGATTTGCCCAAAGCTTTAGAATATTATAAGGCTGCCGGAGGAAAAATATAGGTATTAGAATTTTAATCTAGATAAGCCTTATTAAATTTTCCCTAAATTTGATAAGGCTTTTTAACTACTAAACACAAAAATATGAAGAGTTTATCAATTACCGGACTTATTCTTTTAGCTGTATCAGCTTTGCTTTTTTACCTGACTACAGATTTTGCCGTGGAGCAGATAAAACTTTCCCATATTATGGGAATCATGGGTGGAATAGGAATTGGGCTTATTATTGGTGGAATGGTGGGCTATGTAAGTAAAGGAAGTGCCATCAAAGAAGAGCAGAAAAGAAAAGAATTTAAACAGCTGCAAAAAGATAAGGAGGAACTGGAAAAACAGGCTGCAGAGATTGCAAGAAGACAGGCAGAACTGGAAACACAAAATAAAAATCCTCAAATCTGATTTGAGGATTTTTTGATAGTTGTTATTTTCAGTTAAATTGATTAGAATTTATACCCAATACCTACCATAAATAAGTTTGGACGGTTATCATATCTGATTTCTTCGCCGGATACTCTGTTGATGAAATTTCTTTCATCCTTACTGAAAGCGCCTTCGTATCTTGCATTGATGATGAGCTTCTGGATTTCAAGCTGCGCTCCGAACTGATAGCCTACAGTGAAATTATCTCTCGCATTTTCTTTGAAGTCGTTGAATGTGTCTTCTTTACTTAAATTATAACTTGCTACCGGACCTACAAAAACCCCTAAGGTATTTCCTAAAAGGTTGTACCCTAAAAGAACAGGTAAATCTATACGGTTGTTTTTAATATCGAAAGTTGTATTGGCAGCAGTATATTCATTTTTAAAAGAGGTGTAATATAATTCCGGCATCACATAGAATGAAGTCGGAAGACCTACTTTTAAGGAAAGCCCCACATTGAAACCTACATTGTTTTTTCCTTCGTTATTCGCTGCATCTACAACTGTCCCTTTGATGTTTTCCCAGGAAGGAGATCCTGTTGGGAAAATCAAATTGGCTTTACCGGCAAGAGAAATTTGGGCAGAAGCAAATACAGAAAAACTTATTAATGCTATACTAAGTATCTTTTTCATTGTCGTCTAGTTTTGTGATTGTATTATCAATAGTTTTATTATTTTCCAGTAAATATTCTCTTAATTCTTTAAACAACTCTGATGAATAAACGAAGTCAATAAGGTTTTTATTGCCTGCGGTAATCAGAATGTCTTTATTACCTTCCCATTCTTTAATACCTAATCTAAGATAAACAATCTTTTCCCCGATCGTCATCACAGAGTTCATATCGTGAGTATTGATAATGGTTGTGGTATTATATTCTTTGGTGATTTCCAACAGCAGGTCATCAATTACGTTGGAGGTATAGGGGTCCAATCCGGAGTTAGGTTCATCACAGAACAAGTACTTCGGATTATTTACAATAGCACGCGCAATCGCTACACGTTTTTGCATCCCTCCGGAAATTTCAGATGGGAACTTTTTATTGGCCTTATCCAGGTGTACTCTTCCTATTACTTCAAAAACCCTTCTTTTCTTTTCTCTGAAAGTAAGGTTGGTAAACATATCCAGAGGAAACATAATGTTTTCCTCTACCGTCAGGGAGTCAAACAAAGCACTTCCCTGAAATACCGTCCCGATTTCGGAACGCAGGTGCTGCTTTTCTTCTCTGGACATCGTATTGATGTCTTTCCCATCAAAAAGGATCTCTCCGGATGACGGCTGATATACATTCAATAAACTTTTCAGGAAAACCGTTTTTCCGGAACCACTCTGTCCGATGATTAAATTTACTTTTCCTTTATCAAAAGAGGTTGAAATCCCTTTAAGTACTTCAACTTCATCAAAACTCTTTTTAAGATTTTTTACCTCAATCATCAGCTTAATATTAATTGGGTTAAAAGTAATTCGGAAAGAATGATAAATACCATGGTCCAAACTACTGCCTGTGTACTTGCTCTACCTACTTCCAGCGAACCTCCTTTTACATTATACCCGAAATAAGAAGGTACAGTGGCAATGATAAAGGCAAAAACAATTGTTTTAGTAAAGGCATAATAAACGAATAGATTGGGCATATACATCTGTATCCCTGTTATATAGTCATTTTCAGTCCAGTTCCCTGTCAGAATCCCTGCAATATATCCGCCTCCGATACCAAATACAATACTGATTGCAATTAATAGCGGATTAAACAATACGCAAGCTATTATTTTCGGAAATATCAGAAAGTTAGGAGAATTCACACCCATGATATCTAATGCGTCAATCTGCTCGGAAACCCTCATCGTACCAATACTGGAGGCAATGTATGAACCTACTTTTCCCGCTAGGATCAGACTGATAATAGTGGGCGAAAATTCAAGCACTAAAACTGCCTTGGTAGCATATCCCACAAACGTAGTGGGGATGGGAAAGGAAGAGGCATCGAAATTGTTGAACATCTGAATTGCAACAACCGCTCCTACGAATATGGAGGTGAAAACCACCAATCCAAATGAATTGACTCCCAAATCGTTGATCTCTCTCATGAACAGCTTCCAGAATACTCTCATTTTCTGAGGTTTCTGAAGGGATTTCCCCAAAAGAATAATATATTCTCCTACAGCTGTGAAAAACTTTTTTAACATGCTGCTAAATTAACCTTTTTTTATTAAAGCTTTATTTATTTTGCGTTTTTATCCCCACCTATTACCAATAAAATGGTTTTTAAAATAATAACCATATCCAGAACAAAACTCCAGTTCCTTACATAAAATGCGTCCGCTAAAACACGCTTATTCATTTCCACTTCCACATTTCCGAAATCCCCCCTCAGTCCGTTCACCTGGGCCAGACCCGTAATTCCGGGGTTTACCATGCTTCTTAAGCTGTATCTTCCAATTTTTGGTTTGTAGTAATGATCTACGGCAAGCATATGAGGACGCGGACCTACTACAGACATTTCACCTCTTAAAACATTAATAAACTGAGGCATCTCATCCAGGCTGGTTTTCCTCAGGAATTTGCCAATTTTGGTAATCCTGGAATCATTTTCCTGGGTGGTTTTGGTAGAAGACTCTTCGTTCACGACCATGGTTCTGAATTTAATGCAGGTGAAAACCTCTTCATGAAATCCATACCTTTTCTGAAGAAAAAATACCGGACCTTTGGTTGTGGATTTTATAAGTAAGGCAATAATTGGAAATAACCATGAACAGATAAAGGTTAATACTAGGATGGAAAAAATGATATCAAAGACTCTCTTTACCAAAAAGTTAGCGTAAAAATCCAAAGGATATTTCGCCTGATTTAAAACAGGTTGTGTTTGTATATAAGCTAAATCGTAAAGAAAAAAATCGCTTTGAGTAATACTAGGGATCAGAGAAACATAAACTTTGTTGGCTTCCGCTCTTTTAAAAATCTCATTCTCGGTACTTTCGTCCAACGAATTTTCGGTGGATAAGAATAAAGTATGAATTCCATTTTTCTTCCAGAATTCAACAAGCTGATCAGGACTGATATCAGGATGTGTGTAATTGAAAATCTTATATCCGTAATCTGTTCTTTCACTGAATATATTTCTTAAAATTTCGGTTGAACTGCTTTTACCAAGAAACATCACATTCCTGTAGTTGATCCCAAGGCTCCGGAAGTATTTGATTCCGAAGAATATAAGGGATTTTGCCAAAAAGATAAAGAAAAATAGATAAAAGGACAGCCAGTAAATATCCGAGTTAAAAAAAACGTTATAGCTTACCTTCCCTAATAATAATACTCCGATTATGAATAAGATGAAATGGATTAAAAGACGCTCAAGAAATAGAGTATATGTTAAGTTCCTTGGAATAGTATAGATTTTTGTTCTGCCGCTTAAAAGCATCCAGAATAGAAACAATAATATAAGAGAAAATATATTCTGATACCATGTTTCCTGATTGTATTTTAAGTCTTCATTTCTGCTGATAAAGAAAAAAATAAAAATAGATGCTATAACCAGAAGGTCAAGCAGAATGATAATAGATTTTAAATATCTAGAATATCGAATTCTTTGCATCTACTATTAGTATTTTGGTGAAAAAAGTTACTAAAAATATGAAAATCTTATGGTATATTCAGATACTTATGGGTTTGTACGGAAGCCTGCCATTCCGGATGTGCCAGAATAAAATCTGTAATTTTAGGATACATTTCATCACGTTTACTCCATTCGCTCTGAAGGTACAGCCTGCAGTTTTCTGAAACTTTAGCAGCCTGCTCCTCAGCAAATGTAAAGTCATGGTTGTTGAAGATAATGACTTTCAGCTCATTAGCTTTGCTATAGATCTCTTCTTTTGGAAGACCAGTTTTTTTAGGAGAAAGAGTAATCCAGTCCAATTGGCCGCTCATTGGATAAGCTCCCGAAGTTTCAATATGGATGGAACATCCCAGTTTTTTCAATGTGGAGGTAAGAATATCCAGATTCCACATCAACGGTTCACCACCCGTCAAAACAATAGTTTTGCAGTGTCTTGCAGCAGTCTCCGCAATTTCTTCCGCATTCATTAACGGATGCAGATCCGGGTTCCAGCTTTCCTTCACATCACACCAATGACACCCGACGTCACAACCTCCCAGCCGGATAAAATAGGCTGCTTTTCCGGTATGGGCTCCTTCTCCCTGTAAAGTGTAAAAATGCTCCATTACAGGGAGCATTTTACCTTCTTTTAATAAAATATCTTCTTCTTTGTTCATTTTAAAATTAGTCGTTATAGACCGAAGTTTTGTAAGCAATGATGGTGTTCTTCATCAGCATCGCTCTCGTCATAGGTCCGACTCCTCCCGGAACTGGGGTAATCCAGCTTGCCTTCGCTGCACAGCTGTCAAAATCCACATCACCTGCAAGGTGATATCCTTTTGGAGAATCGTCGTCTACTCTTGTAATACCCACGTCAATCACTACAGCACCTTCTTTGATCATATCTCCTTTTAAGAAATGCGGATCTCCTAAAGCCGTAATCACGATATCTGCTTTTTTTGTGTATTCTTCAATGTCCTTAGTATAAGAGTGCGTAAGGGTAACGGTAGAATTTCCCGGGAAGTCTTTTCTTCCCATCAGAATACTCATAGGTCTTCCTACGATTTTACTTCTCCCGATGATTACACAGTCTTTTCCTTTAGTTTCAATATTATATCTTTCCAGTAACGTTAAAATTCCGAACGGAGTTGCAGGCAGGAATGTATCCATCTCTAAAGCCATTTTTCCAAAGTTTTCAGGATGGAAGCCATCGACGTCTTTCCTCGGATCGATTGCATTGATGATTTTCTCCTGGTCAATTTGATCAGGTAATGGCAATTGAACGATGAATCCGTCAACTGCTTTAGATTTGTTCAGCTCATCAATTTTTTCCAATAATTCAGATTCGGAAACCGTACTTGGAAATTTGATCAAACTGGATTGGAAGCCTACTTCTTCACAGTCTTTCACTTTTGAATTCACATAAGCTTTACTTGCCCCATTATTCCCGACAAGAATAGCTACCAAATGAGGTGCTCTTCTTTTTCCTTCAAGGATTTTTTCAACTTCGACCTTGATTTCTGCTTTTATTTCTTTGGATACTTTAAGTCCGTCAAGAATTTCTGCCATTTTACTTTTATTAGATATTTTATTCAAATTTACTTATTTCCTTTATAATAGTTGATCAATCCATTGGTAGAACTGTCATGAGAGCTGATAACCTCACTATTTTCAAGTTCGGGTAAAATTTTATTGGCTAAAACTTTCCCTAATTCCACTCCGAACTGATCAAAACTGAAGATGTTCCAGATCACCCCCTGAACGAAAATCTTATGCTCATACATCGCAATTAACTGTCCTAACGAAAAAGGGGTTAATTCTTTGAATAGGAATGAATTAGTCGGGGTGTTTCCATGGAAGACCTTAAAATTTAACAATCTCTCGATTTCTTCATCGGTCTTTCCGGAATTTCTTAATTCTTCCTCCACTTCTTCTTCCGTCTTTCCAAAAGCAAGCGCTTCTGTCTGAGCAAAAAAGTTAGCCAATAATTTTTCTTGGTGATCAGAAACCTCGTTACAGCTTTTCACATAAGCGATAAAATCTGCAGGAATCAATTCTGTACCCTGGTGAATCAACTGGTAGAAAGCATGCTGTCCGTTAGTTCCCGGCTCACCCCAAATGATGGGACCTGTTTCATATTCCACAAACTCTCCGTTTCTGTCTACACATTTACCATTACTTTCCATATCTCCTTGTTGAAGATACGCTGCAAATCTGTCCAAATACTGTGAATAAGGAAGGATGGCATAGCTTGTTGCCGCATAGAAATTACGATACCAGATTCCCAGAAGCCCCATTAAAACAGGAATGTTTTCAGAAAAATCTGCAGTCTGGAAATGTTGGTCCGTATCAAAAGCCCCTTTTAAAAGCTGTTCGAAATTTTCATAGCCTACAGCAAGCACAATACTTAATCCGATGGCACTCCAAAGAGAGTATCGCCCGCCTACCCAGTCCCAGAATTCAAAGATATTTTCTTCTGCAATTCCGAACTTTTTAACTTCTTGAATATTAGTGGATAAAGCAACGAAATGTTTGGCCACGTCTTCCTGTTTTCCAGCTTTTAAGAACCAATCCTTTGCAGAATTCGCATTCGTCATCGTTTCCTGAGTGGTAAACGTTTTAGAAGCGATAATGAATAAAGTGGTTTCAGGATTTAGATTTTTAATTACTTCCGCAATATGATTTCCGTCCACATTGGAAACAAAGTGAACATCTAATCTGGTTTTAAAATGTTTCAAAGCAGAAACAACCATTACAGGTCCCAAATCTGAACCTCCGATTCCGATGTTCACCACATCGGTGATTTCTTTTCCGCTGAAGCCTTTATGCGCTCCTGAAATAATACTTTCAGAAAAAGTTTTCATGTGATCAAGGACGCTTCTGATCTGAGGCTTGATATTTTCACCATCAACGATAATTTCCTTATCTGTGAAATCTCTCAAAGCCGTATGCAGCACAGCTCTTCCTTCTGTTTCATTGATTTTATCACCAGAAAACATTTTAGAAATTGCATCTTTTAACTGGCATTCTTCTGCAAGATTCAATAAAAGCTCTTTTGTACGGGAATCCATTAAGTTTTTGGAATAGTCGAAAAGAAACTGGTCTCTTTTTACGGAAAATTCCTCAAAACGGCTTGGATTATATTGAAAAAGACTTCTTAGGTCAAAATCATTGCCGGCAAAATGTTCATCAAGCGCTTTCCAGCTGTGGGTTTGTATAGGATTTATTTTTGATAGCATAGTAAATTCAACGTTTAAAAATTCAAGGTTGGAAATCAATATTTCTAATAGAATCTTGAAATTAAGATGCAAATTTACGGAAAAATAAAACCTTAGTGAAATTACAAAGTTGAACTTTACTGTTAAATTTTTTCAAATAAGCGGCTGGCTGCTTTACAATACATTTCCATCTTCCATATGAAAAACCTCCGCAAATAACGGAGGCTCGTAAAATTTAAAATTATGATGATAACCGAAAGGTTAGGATAGCATGATCTTGTTATTCAGAAAGGGTATGATGAATATTTTTAGCCGGCTTTCTTTTTCTTAAAAAATACACAACTGCTCCAAGAATTAATAAAATAGGCCAGATAGTAATCAATCCCACAGCAATTTTCTGAATTAAATAGAATCCTTCTACAAAAGCATTTTTAGCATCGTAAATAAAATTGAACTGATATTTGTTGTCAATGTTATTCGTATTGGTAATGGCGATTTCAGCAATACGAAGCTTAGGCTCTTTAATATAGATATCAATGGTGCTGTATTTCAGATGGTCTGTAACGTCCATATTGGCTAATTGTTGCAAATTGTTTTCCGCCATATTTTCATCACCCATTTTCACCTTGTCTTTATTGGTTTTCAGCTGGGAAATATTTTCACCTGTTTTTTTGATTCTCTTTCCTTCCAGTTCAGCATATTTGATACCGGCTGTCACATCTTCCGCGTTGATGATTCTTGAATTTAAAAACAGCTTTTTATCATTAATTAATGTTAAAAGCTCACCCAGTCTTTCCGTAGGAACACGTACCTGCATGGTGTTTTCGGTCTGATATTTCTTAACCAGCATTGCATTTTCATTGGACGTATTATAAGTATCTTCCGAAATAACATTACTGTGTAGCTCGCTGCGGGTAACAAACCCTCCAAGATCCTGAACCGATTTCTCTATTGATATGGTCGCTTCATAAACATCCTTCACTTCCATATTCACATCTGCCGTTTTGATGAACTGTTTATCTTTTACTTTCATGGTGGCAACAGAAGAAACACTATCTGAAACCATCGCCGAAGCAGAATCTGTGTAAGCAGCTGTTTCATAATCGTTTGCTGCAAGCTCTCCTTTTTTACAGGAGTACACTCCCAAAAGTAATAATGATGCTAATGATAATCTGATGTAAGTAGTTTTCATATTGTTGATTTTTATTGTTTCCTTACCTCAAATTTCAGCCTGAATCTTTTGTAATGTTTGAAAATCACAGGTAAAAAATTTGTAAACATAATGGAGGTGTTAATGTTTTGATAATCAATTTTTTGTAAAACGGGTAGGATGCTTAGTTCTTAATTTCGGATTGATTTTTGCATGCTTTTTACAAATCAAAACCACAATAATAACTATGTCCAGCCCTTTTTCTAAAATCAAAAACGCAATAGAATTATTCAAATCAATAGATTTTGATCAGCTCAGTGCTATTTCTCAAAAAGTGGACCTGCCAAAACTGATGCAGAACTTTTCTAAATTAGATGATAAGCAGTTGAATGGTCTGATGAAAATGCTTGATCCGGATAAGCCGAAAAAAGAACTTCCGCCCATTGATGGAGATTTCTACGATATCTATCATACCTTGACGCCGGAACAAAGAGAAATTCAGCTTAAAGTAAGAGCTTTCATGGAAAAAGAAGTGAAACCTTTAGTCAACCATTATTGGCTGAGAGATGAGTTTCCTTTTGAATTAATTCCAAAATTCCAGAAATTGGATATCTGTGGAGTTACCTACGAGGGATATGGGTGTCCGGGAATGCCGTTCTTAATGGAAGGAGTCATTGCAATGGAAATGGCGAGAATTGACGCATCTATTGCCACCTTTTTCGGAGTACAGTCCGGTTTGGCAATGGGCTCAATCTACATTTGCGGTTCGGAGGAACAAAAACAGAAATGGCTTCCTCAGATGCAGAAATTTGAAAAAATCGGTGCGTTTGGACTAACGGAGCCTGAAGTGGGTTCCGGAGCAGCAGGAGGTTTAACGGTAACCTGTAAAAAAACTCCCGAAGGCTGGATATTGAACGGCCAGAAAAAATGGATCGGAAATGCCACTTTTGCAGATTTAGTGATTATCTGGGCGAGAGATCTGGATGATGGCGAAGTAAAAGGATTTATCGTAGAAAAAGATAATCCGGGATATTCCGTAGAGAAAATTAAAGGGAAAATGGCCTTAAGGATTGTTCAAAACGGATTGATTACGTTGAAAGATTGCCTGATTACAGAAGAGAACAGGCTTCAGAATGCGAATTCATTTAAAGATACGGGAAAAGTTTTGAGAATGACAAGAGCAGGAGTGGCCTGGATGGCAACAGGATGTGCAAGAGGGGCTTATGAAAGTGCATTAGATTATACAAGAAAACGAGAACAGTTTGGAAAACCGATTGCTTCCTTCCAGATGATCCAGGGGCATTTGGTGGAAATGTTGTCCAATCTTACAGCCATGCAGACGATGGTGTTCAGATTATCCGAAATGCAGGATGAAGGAATATTGAAAGATGAACATGCTTCTTTAGCCAAAGTATTTTGTACGCTGAGAACAAGAGATATTGTTTCCCGGGCCCGCGAAGTGATGGGCGGAAACGGAATTCTCCTAGAGTATGATGTAGCGAGATTTGTTGCCGATGCAGAAGCTATTTATTCCTACGAAGGAACAAAAGAGATTAATTCACTGATTGTGGGAAGATCTATTACAGGCTTCAGCGCGTTCGTATAATTAAAAAATGGTCAATAGTCAATTAACTTCGTTGTCAATTTTTTAATTCACTTGCGCAGCAAAATTCACTATTGACCATTGACTTCTTTAGCTCACTAAAGCTTTATATTTTTCTTTATTATCAAGAATAATCCAAAGATTGATCAGGAACATGATTCCGGCGATACTCATCCCCATCGGAGATTTATCCATAGTGAAAACATGCACAACAATTCCTACCATTACAGGTAAAATGACAATCGCTCCCAAAGCTCTCGTTTTCGGGAAAATAAATAACAATCCGCCAATTATTTCTACGATTCCTACCAAAGGCATCAGCCAACTGATCTCTCCGAAAGCAGCGAAAAGCTTCATCTGTTCCGGAGTGGGTTTCTCCGTGGGCATGTAATTAAAGAACTTGTTTAATCCGGCATTAATGAACATAAGCCCGAAAAGTAAGCATAAAATGAATTTAACTATTTTCATGATTAATGGAATTTTTATCAAATTTAAATAAAAATCGCATTGATTTCCTCGCTTTAGAGAGTTTTTTATTATTTAATTCCTTGTACTTTATATATTTGTCAAACCAAATAAATTAAACAATAGTATTATGTTGAAAAAACTTCAAAAATTAAATCGCGAAGAATTAAAGAAAATTAATGGCGGAACAGGGGTTGAACCTTGTGATATAGCTCCGGAAGGTTGTCCGTGTATTGTTCCTCCAGGACATCCGTGTCTTGGCGGCGGAGGCGATCCGGGAGGTGGAGGCACATTAGGATATTGCCCGAACGACGGAGCATATATTCCTTGTGATCAGCTTTGTTCTGACGGCAGACAGCCGCTTTGCCCGTTGTAAAACAAAAACCCTCCAACTCGGAGGGCTTTTTTTAATCCTTTTCTTTTAAGGTAATATTTTTAGAGATTTTATAGCTTTTTTTCTTTTTGTGAGGTTTTTCTTCTTCTCCTAGCAGTTTTCCCCATGGTTTCAGGTCTTCCACTCTTTCAAATATGATTTTGATAATGGCAATAGCGGGAATACAGAGAAACATTCCTGCAATTCCCCAAAGATGCTCTCCTATCACAATGCCGATAAAGGAGAATAATGCATTGATTTTCACCTTTGAACCCACCACAAATGGAAGTACAATATTACCATCGACAATATGAACACCAATGTATCCGATCGCTACATAAATGCAGGTTGCCGGAGTACTGGTTGCAAAAGCGATAAAGCAGGCTATTAAAAGAGAGATAAGAATTCCCAAATAAGGAATTACATTGAGAAGGCCCGTTAAAATACCTAAAAGAACAGCATATTTTACTCCTAAAATACTAAGTACGATGGTAGTAAGTATGGATACAATCATCACCTGAAGGCAAAGCCCTATGATGTATTTCTTCGTCATCACACGTACTTCATCCACCACTTCCTGCACACTCGATTTATGCTTTTCATTGAAAACGGAAACAATAAAATTGTTAAGAATTCTTCTGTAATTCAAAATAAAAATGAAAAACAGAATAAAGAATACAATAAAGCCTATTCCCGTAGAAAAAACTCCGAAAGTGAAGCCTAAAATTACTCCGGAAGAAGACAAAAGTTTATTCAATCCCTGATCGAGATAATCCAGCTGCTCATTAATTTTTACATGAAAAGTTTCAGAAACCCATTTTTGAAGACTGTTGAACACGGTGTCAAATTGCACTCTCAGATGGGGGATGTCTTTACTGAAGCTGGAAAGCTGAGATCCAAAGAAATAAACAAGCCCGGTTAAAATAATCAACATGATCATCACTGAAGCCATGGTAGACACAGACCTCGGAAATCTTAGCTTTCTTTCCATAAAAGTAGCTACAGGCAAAAAAAGCATAGCCATTAAGAAAGCCAAAAAGAAAGGGGAAAGAATACTCTGCCCCAAAGCCAGAAGATATCCGATACCGATGATGGAAATAATAACGAGGGTAAGTTTTAGTAAAAAAGGAATTCTAAAAAAGTTCATATTGCATTTTATTCAGGATAAAAATAATAAAAAGCCTTTACATGAAAGGCCTTTTATGATGTATAAATTATTAATTCGTTTGAATTCTTTTCATGATATCGCTGAACTCGATCCCATCCAGAAACGCCACAACTTCAGTTATTTTGCCATTCTTCATTTTCATATACCATGAATAAGAAGAACGATAAGGCTTGTCATCCAGTGCTGTAGCTTCCCCATCCCATAATGTGATCACCATATCATGATCAGCAAAAATATGGCGAACGGTTGGCTTTATCTTTACTTTTAATTTTTTATTCAGAGGAATGATGACCTTATCTAAAAATTCTTGTTTTGAGGTATATGTTTTTGAGTAAGGTGTTGACCCTGTTATTTCCCAGTGCATATCTTCAGTGAGTAAATCGAAGAAATTACCTGTGCCGTTGTGCCAATCCTGAAATGCTTTTGTAATAATTTCTTTATTGAAAGATTCCTCTTTGCTATATTTCTGAGCATTTACTGATGTTGAAAAGACAATCATAAGAGTTGTTATTAAAGTTTTCATTGGATACATGTTAGTGAGATGATAAAGAAGGCAAATCTGATTATCCATCAGATTTGCCGTGTACATTAGATAGTGTTTTCCCAAGCTTTTAGTTGATGATCTTTTAGCATATCCTCAATTACTTTAGGAACTACATTTCTGAATTTACCTTCATCAGAAGGAACGATTTCAATCATGCGGTCAATCATTTCCTGCGGATCCATCTTACCTTCCGGGGTAGCGAAGAAATCATCAAAACCTTTACGAAGGTCGGCTCTTTTAGTAAAGTTCACTTCATCATCAAGCCAACGGAAAGGGTTGTCTGCCATTGTTTCATTGTAGCCGGTATAATAAGCTCCAGGGTTAATGGTTTGTACTTTAATATGGTAAGCGGCAAGTTCTTGTTGTAATGCTTCGGCAAAAGACTCCAGTGCATGTTTTGTGGACACATAGGTTCCCCAATTAGCAGGTGTGAACAAGCCTCCCATAGAAGAAGTGAACACCACTTTTCCTTTTTTGCCTTCTCTTACCCATCTTTGTACAACGCCTTGTGTAAGAATGAGTGGCAAAAAGACATTCACTTCATAATTTTTTCTCACCAGATCAACCGGGATTTCCCATACTGGTCCCGCTTCACCCATACCAGCGTTGTTCCAAAGTACATCAAAGTCCCATTTCAAGGCTTGTTTGATATCATATTGATCGGTAAGGTCCAAACGCTCTACACGGATTTTATCGGATAAGCCTAAAGCTGCTACTTCTTCACGAAGTGGTGTTACCTGTGATGACACATGTACTGTGGCAATAATATTGTGTCCGTTTTTAGCCATTCCTATTGCTGCTCCTTTTCCAAATCCTGAACCTGCTCCTGTAATTAAAATTGTTTTAGTTTCCATTGTTGTAAAATTTGTGAGTTATTAATTATTGTTGTTTGTTGTTTATCTTTCCGGATTATTGAATTTGATTGAAAGTTTCTGCTCCTGCTGTTGCAATTTGAAGATCCTCTGAAACTGCACCTCCTGAAATCCCAATGTATCCTATGATTTCGTTATTTTTAACAATAGGAAGTCCGCCTGCGAAACCAACTAATCCATCGTTAGTTGCTGCCATTCCATAAGTCCCCGCTTCCGGTTTTAAATATTCACCTACATTTTCACTGCTTGTTCTGAAGAGACTCGCCGTTTTTGCTTTTTTGATCGCAATATCCATTGATCCTAAGAAAGCATCATCCATTCTTTCGAAGCTTTTTAAATGTCCCGCTGTGTCAACAATAGCGATATTGGCATTTACATTCAGTTGTATTGCTTTAGCTCTTGCCTGTTGTACAACTTGTTTTGATTCGTTAAGATTAATTTCCATAATGATGATTTTAATTTTGTTTTTATTGTTTCATTTTGTTATGGCAAAGTTGCATCAGATTGAGACGGGTTTTTATAGGAAAAAAACGCCTGGTTTTATGAAAATCAAACCTTTTACAGTTTTCTAAGAATTTTTAACTTTATGAATTAAAAACTAATCTGGCTATGAAAACAAGTTTAGACCTTAAGGAAATAGACCTTCTTCGAGATTTTCCGGAATTAACGCCAATATATAGGGAATCCCATGATGCTAAGCTGGTAAAAGTTTTTAACAGGGAAATAGAAGATTGCAGAAATTACCTTTCAGCTAATAGAAGAGATTTTTATAAAATACTAATGATTACCGGAGGTTACGGAATTTTTACATTAGGTCTCCACAAGTACAAAATTGATAAACCAACCATTATTTTCATTCACCCGAATGATATTATTTCATGGCAGAAAACTTCAGGGGAATCCGCTGGATATTATCTGTTGTTTAAAAAGGATTTTATAAACCAGCATCCTATGCTGAAGGCTACTGTTGAAAGGCTGTCCCTGTTTACAGAGAAATCAAAAAGCGTCATATGTATTGATGAAAAAGACCTTCCGGGTTTTCATAGGCTATGGGAAAGCATGTATAATGAACAGGAGAATGAGTGGGGTAATGAAGCGATCCAAGCTTATATCCAGCTTTTAATGATCGACAGTGCAAGAATGTCCAAATTCCCTATACCGGAAAGTACAGGTGATGAATATGATCATATCCACCGATTTTTTGGGCTTCTGGAAGAAGAGGTTTCCAATATTAATTATGAAAAACCAATCAAACTGAGAACTGCACAGGAGTTTGCTATGTCTTTAAACCTGCATCCCAATTATCTTAACCGGATCCTTAAGAAGAAAACCGGACAGAATGTAAGTACCCATATAAAAGGAAGACTTTTGGACGAATGCAAAGCGCTTTTATTACAAACAACATGGACTTTGGAGCAAATAAGCTATGCCGTTGGTTTTTCTGATCAGCCGAACTTTAACTTTTTCTTTAAAAAGAATACTGGATTTACGCCAACTGCTTTCAGGAAAACAATGATGCAATAATATTAATAAAGTACGCCTCAAAATTTTGAGGCGTACGATGTATTGAGAAGTTAATATGTTTATAAATTTATTTTTCAATAGCGATGTCAATCACATCTTCCATTCTGTTCACATAATGGACTTTCAGATTTTTTAAATAATCTTTTTTAATTTCTTCTACGTCTTTTCGGTTGGCTTCACAAAGAATCACATCTTTAATTCCTGCTCTCGTTGCCGCCAATAATTTTTCTTTAATTCCACCCACAGGAAGAACTTTGCCTCTTAACGTAATTTCTCCCGTCATCGCCAGATGAGGTTTTACTTTTTTATTCTTAAAGGAAGAAACCATGGAAGTTAACATCGCAATTCCCGCAGACGGTCCGTCTTTAGGAGTTGCCCCTTCAGGGACGTGTACGTGAATGTTTTTCTTTTCTAAATCTTCCTCATCAATACCCAGTTCATTATGTTTTGCTTTAATATACTCTAAAGCAATCGTGGCCGATTCCTTCATTACGGTTCCCAGATTTCCCGTCATCGTAAGAGTACCTTTCCCGTTGCTTAAAATGCTTTCAATGAATAAGATATCTCCGCCCACACTTGTCCAGGCCAATCCTGTAACAACCCCCGGAACTCCGGTGATTTCCGATAAACTTTTCGGTCTTGGAACTCCTAAGATCTCATCTACTTTTTCAATGGAAATCTTATGGTCATATTCTTTTAATAGTGCTGTTTGCAGTGCAACCCAACGGGCAATTGAAGCTATTCTTTTCTCTAAGGATCTTACTCCGCTTTCGGAAGTATGCGCCTCAATGATATGCTTAAGTTCAGCATTTCCTAATTTGAATGATTTTGAATCCAAACCGTTTTCTTCTTGCTGCTTCTTAATGAGGTGCCTTTTGGCAATCTCAATCTTTTCTTCCAAAGTATAGCCCGCAATCTGGATGATCTCTGTTCTATCCAAAAGAGGAGTCTGTATTGTGGAAAGAGAATTGGCTGTAGCAATGAACATTACTTTGGAAAGATCATATCCCATTTCTAAGAAATTATCATAAAATGATTTATTCTGTTCAGGATCAAGTACCTCCAAAAGAGCTGAGCTGGGGTCTCCGTGAAGACCTTGCCCGATCTTATCAATTTCATCCAAAACAATTACAGGATTAGATGTGCCGGATTTTTTAATGGACTGAAGAATTCTTCCCGCCATAGCCCCGATATACGTTTTTCTATGTCCGCGGATCTCACTTTCATCATGGAGTCCTCCTAAAGATAATCTTACATATTTTCTTCCCAAGGCATCGGCAATTGATTTTCCTAAAGAAGTTTTACCTACTCCGGGAGGCCCGACTAACAGAAGAATAGGAGATTTCATGTTGTTTTTCAGCTTTAAAACAGCCATGTGTTCCAAAATTCTTTTCTTGATATCTTCTAATCCGAAATGGGCTTTTTCTAAAACTTTTTCAGCTTTGGCGATATCAAAAACATCTTTGGTATAGGTTTCCCACGGTAGATCTGTGAAAAAATCAAGGTAATTTCTCTGAACATTATAATCCGGTGAGTTGGGGTTTTGTCGCTGAAGCCTGCTGATTTCCTTTTGGAAATGTTCCTCTACTTCATGGCTCCACTTTTTCGTTTTGGCCTTTTTGATGAGCTCTTCAACATCACTTTCAGGGCCGCCGCCCAATTCCTCCTGAATGGTTCTGATCTGCTGATTCAGAAAATATTCTCTTTGCTGTTTATCAAGGTCTTTTGAGGTTTTCTGATGAATCTGATTTCTCAATTCCAGTTTCCTGAAATCCTCATGCATCATTTCATAACATTTATTAGCCCTTTCTATCAGATTCTTTTCTTCAAGCAGCTTTTGCTTATCTATAGGAGCGAAATTGGCATTAGTGCAGATGAAATTTAATAAATCATCATTATTATTGATGTTTTTGATCGCAAAATTAGCCGCATTAGGGATATTAGGATCAAGTTCAATAATCTTTAAAGCCAGGTCCTTGATGTTTTCAAGCAAAGCCTCATATTCTTCAGGTTTTTTGGGTTTATTGTCTTTCAGTTTTGAAATTTCAGCCTTGAAATAAGGATGGAATTCAATATATTTTTTAACTTTAAATCGGTGAAACCCTTTGGTAATAGCCGTAATGTTTCCTTCAGGAAGCTTAATGATTTTAATGATCTTCGCCAGTGTTCCCACCTGAAAAAGGTCTTTCTCTTCAGGCTGCTCCAAATCAGAGTTTTTCTGGCTTATGATTCCGATGAGGTCTCCATTTTTCTGAGCTTCCTCAAGAAGCTGTATTGAGGTTTTTCTGCCTGCGGTAATGGGGATCACTACATTAGGGAACATTACCATATTTCTTACAGGGAGTATAGGGAATATTTTCTGTTCGGAATTTTTATCAGTCTCGGAAAGGTCGGAAAGATTAATCTCTTCGGCCACAATATCGAATCCGTCACTGATTATTTCTTCTAAACTCATATCTTCAAATTCTGTCATAGTCAATTGAATGACAAATTGTCATTTCAGTTTTAAATCGTTAAAGTGATATTCTGATAATATACCGGAAGAATGCCGGTCATACTATATCATTCTAAATGGCACAATACTTATGCCATTTGTCTTTTAGTGAAAAATCTGGTCAAAATTTCCTTTTTTATATAAGTTTGCGTTTAAAAAGATTAAAAAAAGCATATACGTTTCTGTAATTTCTTAAAAATGTGTATTTTCGCAAACTGATAAAAAACTATAATTTATAAAATGGCAATTTTAGGACAGATTAGGAATAGACCTTGGCTTTTGATGGGAGTAATTGCGTTGGCGCTTTTAGCCTTCCTGGTGAATCCTGACAGTATCGATAAGGTTTTTGGAAAAAATCCTGATGTTTTAGGAAAAGTGAATGGTGAGAAAATTACCCGTGAAGAGTATAATGATCAGCTTTTCGTACTTCAGCAGCAGGCAGAGCAGCAAGGCCAGCCAAAGAGTGGTCTTGAAGAGCAGGCTTGGCAGTTGCTAGTGCAATCTAAGCTAATCAAGCAACAATTCGAGAAAATGGGGTTTGAAATGACGGAAGATTACTTCTGGAATCAGATCCAGTATGATCAATTGTTTGCTCAAAACCAACAGTTCTTCGATGAAAAAGGGAATTTTAAAACCCAGGAGCTTAAGAAGCAAATTGAGGAATTAAAGAATGCCAGTCCGGAAGGATACAACCAGTGGTTGAAATCTAAAAAAGCAATCGAGTACAGATTGATGGCAAGACAGGTATTTGCTAATCTTTCTGCCGGAATCACGACTGGGAAGAAAGAAGCGGAAGAATTAATGAAGCAGAGAGACCAGCTTGCTGATATCGACTTTGTGAAAATTGATTATGCAGCTTATCTTCAAAAAACCAAGATCAATGTTTCCACTGAAGATCTGGCAAACTATATTAAACAGCATCCCGTGATGTTCAAAACTGAGCCAAGCAGAAATATCGGGATTGTATATTTCCCTTCTCTGCCAAGTGCAGCTGATGAGGCAGCTACCCAGAAAGAAATCACAAAACTATTCTCAGGAGGTACAGATGCGAGCGGAGGAAAAGAAAATTTCCAGAATACAACCAATGACTCAATGTTTGTAATGGCTAATTCCGATATGCCTTTCAGCGAACAGTATCTAAAGCCTAATCAATTACCTCAGGCTATTCAGGGCCAGATTGCTACTGCAGCAATTGGTCAGACCTTTGGTCCTTATAAAGAGCAGAATGTATATGTAGTATCTAAGCTTTTGGATAAGAAAACATCGGATTCTACATTATCAAGACATATCCTTATTGCATTCAAAGGCAGCCCTGCAGGACAGGGAGTGACAAGATCTAAAGAAGCAGCTAAAAAATTAGCGGATTCTATCGGGGCTATTGTAAAAGCGGATCCTGCTAAATTTACAGATTTCATCAAGCTTTCTAATGACCCTAATTCTGCAGCACAAGGCGGCAGCTTAGGCTGGACCACCCCGGAAACGCCTTTTGTTCCTGAATTCTTAACATATTTGGCGAACAATCCGAAAGGGGCTACGGGTGTTGTAGAAACACAATTCGGGTACCATATTATCAATATTCAGGATAAAAAGCCTGGAGCAATGGGGTATAAGGTAGCGAACCTTGTAAAAGCAGTTAAACCTTCTGAAGCTACAGAAGCCGATACAGATAAAAAAGCAAGAAGATTTATCCAGCAGGTTCAAGGAAAGTCTTTCAACGACTTCGTAAATATTGCTAAAAAATCTAATTATCAGTTCTCTAATCCTAAAGCGGCTAAAAGATTCGACGGTCAGCTGCAAGGTTTAGGTACGGATAAAGACTCTGAAATCCTTGCATGGGCTTTCGATAAGAAAAGAGAGAAGGGTGACGCAGAATTCTTTACAGTTGAAGGAACGGGAGATAAAATTGTAGTATATCTGAACGGAAAGCAGGAAAAAGGTCTTGCTGATCCTGAATCTGTAAGAGATCAGATTGAAGTGATTGTAAAAAACAAACTGGCAGCAAAACAAATTTCAGATAAAATTGCTGCAGCTAAAGCATCTAACCTAGACCAGATTGCTAAAATGTTTGCCACTACAAAACAATCGGCACAGGTGAACCTTTTAAACCCTTCAGTGGGAGGATCTATGGAACCTAAAGTAGCAGGAGCGGCATTTGGAGTTACGAAAGGTAAACTTTCTAATCCGGTAGAAGGAGGAACAGGAGTGTATGTACTGATCAAAAAGAATGAAACAATGAACAAACAACCTGGTGATCTTAAACAGTTGACAGAATCTATCACGCAGAGAAATGCAGGAATGTTTGGTCAGGCATGGATGAAGAGCTTACAGGATAATGCAGATATTGAAGATTACAGAATCGAGATATGGAGTAAGCTTGGAACACAACAACAATAAGAATTCAATTTCATTGATATAAAGCGGCAAAGTTTTTGCCGCTTTTTTTGTATTTAACGCAGAGCAATAAAGAATAACATTAATTTAAATGTCTTATATTTGCTCATTAGAAAAAATTTAGCAAGTGAAGTTCAGTAAAGAATTAAAAGCTGGTGTGATCGCACTTTTAGCTATTGTAGGCTTTGTGTTATTATTTCAATTTATGAAAGGCAGAAGTCTTTTTACTACCGACAATATATTTTACGCAAGATATGACAATGTAGAAGGGTTGGCCCAGTCTTCTCCCGTTTCGATCAACGGGTTAAAAGTGGGGCAGGTGGATAAGATTATTCCCCAGACCACAAAAGATGGAAAAATCCATTTTATTGTAAAAGTTACGATTGATAATAATTTTGAGTTTTCAAAGAATTCTACCTTGGAAATTTTTGAACCGGGATTAATGTCAGGAAAGGAAATGAGGGTAAATCTTATGTACGGAGGTCCTACTGCAAAAGATGGGGACACCTTACAAGGAGCATTCAAGTTGTCAATGATGAATAATCTGTCTTCACAGGTAGGTCCGGTTAAAGACCAGTTACAGGTTGTTCTTCACCGTGTGGATTCTCTGATGGCTAATGCAAACCAGCTTGTAGATGCTCAGAACAGAGCGGAAATCAAAGCACTATTGGCTAATCTTAATAAAACAGTTGGCGCTTTACAGTCTACCGCAGCCAGTGTAAATTCATTAGTTGGAAACAATGATCCCAAACTTCAAAAAGTATTGGATGATGCAAGCTTAACGATGCAAAGCGGTAAAGTTACTTTAGATAAGTACGGAAACCTGGCTGAAAGCATCGATACCCAGAAATTGAATGCTACCATCGCCAACTTAGATGCAACTGTAGGAAAGCTTAATCAGGTAATCGGCGGGATTGATAACGGTCAAGGAAGCTTAGGTAAACTAATGAAGGATGAACAGCTTTACAATAACCTGAATTCGGCATCTACCAATCTGAATTCTTTAATTGAAGACATGAAAGCCAATCCGAAAAGATATATCAATTTCTCGGTTTTTGGCAAGAACAATAAAGACTAATAACTCACAGACCTTATGCAGTACATCGATAACATAATTTTCCTGATTTTATTAGTTGCAGGTTTTGGACTGTTTGCGAAAAGCCTACAGAAGATCTATCGAAACATCAGATTAGGAAGAGATATCAACCGTAGCGATAGAAAACCCGAACGTTGGGAAACCATGGCAAGAGTAGCGATGGGACAAAGCAAAATGGTAAAACGCCCTGTTGCAGGGATTTTGCACCTTTTTGTATATGTAGGTTTCATTATCATTAATATAGAGCTCGTAGAGATCATTGTTGATGGGCTATTCGGGACACACCGCTTTTTGGCAACGATCTTAGGACATGGATTCTATAATGCTTTTACAGCAACATTGGAGATCCTGGCCCTTTTGGTAGTTATTGGTGTTGTTGTATTCTTTATCCGAAGAAATTTTTACGGAGTTAAAAGATTAACGATGAAAGAACTTTTCGGATGGCCAAAACAAGATGCGAACTGGATTTTGATTATTGAGTTTGCTCTTATGGTGGCTTTCTTTACAATGAATACTTCCGATTGGGTATTACAACAGAAAGGCTTACTTCCCGAACACGGAAGTTTCCCGATCAGTTCTACTATTCTGGCTCCGATCTTCAGTAACTTTGGCGACAGCTTTTTGTTCTTTACGGAAAGAGCCGCATGGTGGTTCCACTTTGTGGGGATTTTATTCTTCATGAATTATCTGTATTATTCAAAGCATTTACATATTATTTTGGCATTCCCGAGCACTTGGTATGCTAACCTGGAAAAGAAAGGGAAATTCAATAACCTGGAATCTGTTACCAAAGAAATTAAATTGATGATGGATCCTAATGCAGATCCGTACGCTGCACCGGCAGAAGGTACAGAAACAGATGTTCCTTCAAAATTCGGAGCAGAAGATGTATTTGATTTAAACCAGGTACAATTACTAAATGCCTATTCATGTACAGAGTGTGGAAGGTGTACTGCCGTATGCCCTGCTAATATTACAGGTAAAAAGCTTTCTCCGAGATTGATCCTTATGAAAACCAGAGACCGTCTGGAAGAAGTAGGAAGAAATATTGATAAAAACGGAAAATTTGTAGATGACGGTAAAAAGTTATTGAACGATTATATTACCAAAGAAGAACTTTGGGCATGTACTACATGTAATGCCTGTACTGAAGCTTGCCCTGTACTGCTTGATCCGCTTTCCATCATTTTTGATATGAGAAGATTCCTGGTGATGGAACAATCGGCAGCTCCACAGGAACTGAATCTGATGATGACCAATGTGGAGAACAATGCGGCTCCTTGGCAATACAATCAGGCCGACCGTTTAAACTGGGCCAATGATTAACGTTCACAAAATGAAAAAATTATTCTTCATTTTTATATTGATATCCGGCTTTCTGATGGCGCAATCTGCTGATCAGAAAAAGATCCTTGACGACTCCAGATCCATTATGGTACTGATGGAGAAAAAAGATTATAACGGAATACTGAACCTTACCCATCCGGCTATATTTGAAAAAATTAGCAAAGAAACAATGGTTGATGCATTCAAGACCATGTTTGAAGGTAATGAAGAGTTCAAAATAGAAATAGGAAAAATTGATGAAAATGCGTTTAAGGCTTCTGATGTTTTCTCCGGAAAAGATAATGTAAAGTACGCATTTGTTACTTTCCCGATGAATATGAAAATGACTTTTCTGAAAGAAAAATTTGATGACGAAAAGAAAAAAATGATGATCGGTATGATGGAAGTACAAGGGATGAAAGCCAGGTTTTTGAACGACAACACGATAGAGATGAGCAAAGAAAGCATGACTGTAGCCCTTAATGATAAGTCTACAGGGAATGTATGGAAATATGTGAATTACGATGAAACCAATCCGCTTTATGCATCAGTAATACCGACGGAAGTAATGAAGAAGGCCAAAGAATACTATGCGGATTTTTTAATTAAACAAAAAGAAAATGCAAATTAAAACAATGGCAGAATATGCTGCCGAAGGAAAATCGCCGGAAGTTTTGTTTTGGGTGGGTTGTGCCGGAAGTTTCGATGACCGTGCGAAAAAGATCACCAAAGCATTTTGCAAAATATTAAATAAAATAGGGGTAGACTTTGCCGTATTGGGACAGGAAGAAAGCTGTACCGGAGATCCTGCCAAACGTGCCGGAAATGAATTCGTTTTCCAGATGATGGCGTTAACGAATATTGAAGTTCTGAATGCCTATGAAGTAAAAAGAATTGTAACGGCATGCCCGCATTGTTTCAATACCCTTAAAAATGAATACCCAAGCCTGGGTGGCAATTATGAAGTAATGCACCACACTCAATTCCTGAAAAAACTGATGGAAGAAGGAAGGCTGAAAATTGAGGGCGGAGCTTTCAAAGGAAAAAAAATTACTTTCCATGATCCTTGCTATTTAGGAAGAGCCAATGATGAATATGAAGCACCAAGAATGCTTTTGGAAAAACTGGATGCCGAACTGGTGGAGATGAAGCGTTGCAGAACCAACGGCCTTTGCTGTGGAGCTGGAGGTGCACAAATGTTTAAAGAGCCTGAAAAAGGAAATAAAGACATCAATATTGAAAGGACGGAAGAAGCTTTATCTTTTGAGCCTAAAGTGATCGCAACAGGATGTCCTTTCTGTAATACGATGATGACAGACGGGGTGAAACACTTCAACAAGAATACGGAAGTTGCGGTAAAAGATATTGTGGAGCTTCTGGCAGAAGCGGAAGATTTATAAGCTTACCCATAAAAATAATTAAAAACTCAAGATGGATTCTTGAGTTTTTTTGTTTAAATCAGAACTCGAATTTATTTACTAATTTTGTACTTTAATGTATTGAAAAATGAAAATTGAAGAATCAAACGTCGTTGAAACAAACGACTACAGAGTTATCATATATCCGGCCTCAAGACCTTTCACAACCAAAGAAGCCAAGACAATTACCGAAAAGTTATTTGACTTTCTGGCAACCTGGGCTGCTCATGGAAAACCACTTTCTTCGTCATTTAAGATTGAAAAAAATCAATTTATCGTGATCTGTGTAGATGAAGAGAAAGAAATGGCTTCAGGATGCAGTATTGACGCTTTAGGAAAAGTCATGAGAGAAATTGATGCAGAATATCAATTAGGGTTATTTGACAGGATGAAAGCCAGCTATGTTGAAAATGGTGAAGTAAAAACACTAAAGCTTCAGGAATTCAAGGCCAGACTTAGAAACGGAGAATTATCAAAAGACATCGAAGTTTTTGATTTCTCAAAAAATACCTATCTGGATTTCCTAAGCCATTTTCTTTTGCCTTTGGATAAAAGCTGGGCCGCATCCATATAAAATGTAGTACATTAGAATAAATAGAAAGTGGAAGATATTTCCACTTTTTTGTTTTAAAGTATATTTGTAAAAGAACTAATAACTGATGTCTAAAATTCTTTTTTTAACGACTTCGCATAGCTATAATGATGACAGAATCTTCTACCACCAGGCAAAAGAATTGAAAAACTGTGGGCATGAAGTGAAAGTCTGCAGCCTTTATGCAGATTTTCAGGGGGATATTGATGGAATTGAAATAGAAGCCTTTGGGATTTTAGATCAAAGTATTAGCGAAAAAAAACGGAAGCTCCGGGAAGCAGGTGACCGCTTTCAGCCCGATTGCATTATCTGTTCGGAACCTTTAGCCGTAATGGCAGCGAAAAAGATTAAAAAAGCGAAAAAAATCAGCATCATCTATGATATTACCGAATGGTATCCTTCGATGAGAATGGTGGAAAGATATCCTTCTTTTTTAAAGCCTTTTCATGCCATCAAATTTTTTCTGATCCAACTGTATGCAGGATATCTAAGCACTCACTTTATTTTTGGCGAGAAGACCAAGAGGTTTCCTTTGGCATATGTGTTTCCATTCAAGAAAAATATTCTGCTCACATATTATCCTGATGATCGTTATATTGCAACCCATATCAAAAAGTTAGAATCCGGAAAGATTACCTTGTGCTACACCGGGCAAATGTCTGAAGAAAAAGGCATCGGAAATTTTTTTAAAGCAATAGATCAACTTAATAAAAAACGGCCTGAACTGCAAATTGATATTTTACTTATAGGAGGAACAAGGAAAGAAAAAGATGAAAAATATTTTCAGGATCAATTAGCTGAATATCAATTTGATAATGTCAGGATTGAAAAACCGGCATCATTTGAAAATTTTACACAAACCTATGCTTCTGCAGATATTTGTTTTGATTTAAGGGAGCTTAATTATGAAAATGACCATTGTCTTCCGATTAAAATATTCTACTATGCCGCTTCTGGTAAACCCGTGATTTATACAGACCTCACAGCAACAAGGCAGCATGTAGATGTATCAAAATTTGGATTTCTGGTTAACCCAAAAGATTCAGGATCAATTGCTGATATTATTTTAAATTATATTGATCATCCTGAAAGATATGATGATCATGCTTATAATGCCCGAATGGAATATGAGAAGAAGTATAACTGGAACATAATCCGGGATATATTTGTGGACTTCGTCCAAAAAGCACTATACTGAGATGAAGAATACTATTGTTAAGACTTTCATTTCCCGATTTTTAATACTGATATTAAATTTCGGACTTGTTATTTACTCTACCAATATGTGGGGGAGTGAAGGAAAGGGAGTCATTTCAATGGTGATCGCAGATTTAACGATTATAGGATTTTTCAGTAATATATTCGTTGGAAGCAGTGTTACCTATTTTGCCTCTAAATATAAAACCGAGCAAATACTTTTATATGCATACCTGTGGTCGATTCTGATCGGGATTTTTGTTCCTGTTATTTTCAGTATAATACGCCCGGTAGAATATTTGGGCTATCTGATTTGCTTATCGGTTTTTTCTTCGTTATTAGCTGCCAATATCAATTTGTTTGTGGGAAAACAGAATATCCGGATGTTTAATTTGTTCACCATTTTGCAGCAACTTGTACATATCGTTTTTATTCTTGCCATTATATACATCATAGGTATTACTTCCGTATCGGCTTATTTTCTGGCACAAACGGAATGCTATGCCTTCTTGTTTTTCCTTAGTTCATTTTTGTTACTCAGACGCTGTAAAATGGCTAATGTATCGTTTTCTGTACCTATCAGAAATACCATGTTCAATTACGGATGGAAAATCCAGCTAAGTTCTTTTTTGCAATTCCTGAACAATAGGCTTTCTTTTTATTTCTTGGAATACTACAAAGGAATCGTAAGTGTGGGGATATTTTCAATAGGAGTCGCTTTCTCCGAAGCTATTTGGACGGTAAGCAGGAGCCTGGCTATTGTACTGTATTCGGATTTGGTGAATGATGAAAATGAGAATGTGGCTATTGAAAAGACGAAAATCTCCCTTAGAATCAGTTTTTTTACCACATTGCTTTTTATTGCAGGAATTTTACTATTGCCTGCTCAATTTTACGTGATGATTTTTGGGAGTGATTTTCACCAGACAAAGCAGATCATTTTGCTTTTATCGCCGGGGATTTTAGCCATAGCAACCAGTAATATTATAGGCTACTATTTTGCAGGGATCAACAAGCTCCGGATTTTGAACGCCAAATCCCTGATCGGAGTTGTCTTCACCATCATTTCTTCTTTTTACATTATTCCGCGATGGGGAATTACCGGTGCATGTATTGTAACCTCTATATCGTATTGTTTATCATCAGCATTGCTGTTCTGGAAATTTTACCAGATCACGGAATTTCATATTCAGGATTTTTTCATTTCCAAAAACGAATTTCAAATTCTGCTCAATAAATTATCGAAGAATAGAATGAAGTAATGATTGTTAATTTACACCGGATTGGTTAATCTACTGATAAATGCTCCGGGAAATTAAAATAAGTTTTATCTTTGCTGATAATGAGGAACATCGTATTTGGAATATTAGTCGTATTTTTCGCCCTGCTGAGCTGTAGAAGTGGTGATGAAGATTCTTTGCAGCAAATAGATCAGATATTGAATCTTTATATCAAAAACAGTGCGGGACAGGATCTTCTGAGTAATAAAACACCGGGCTATTTTTTTGCTTTCCCTATGAATGATACCAACGGAAATACCAATTCGGCACCGGTTAATGCTGCTCTGAAAATGAGAGTGGATTCTACCTATTATATTGAATATGTTGCGGGAGCAAAAAGACTGACACTGGATTCCATAAGTCCGGAGGACAGGACTTATCATTCCGTCATTGCATTGGCCTTAAGAAGAACGGTAAATAACGTCACAGATACCATTAACGATACATTGGAAATTCAATACCACTGGACGCCTTCCGCATTTCAGGTCTCGAAAGTGTATTACAATCACGAGCTGAAATTTACCAAAGAACCCGGTTTACCCAATGTAGTGACTATCGTAAAATAATTTTTTAAATTTGTACAACTGTCAGAATCAAAGTCATAAGATAACTGACAATCTAATAACTAACATCTAAATAAAATGTTACAAGTCAATTTTTTACGCGATAACAAAGAGCGCGTTTTAGAAGGTCTGAAAAAAAGACAATTCAAAAATCTTGAGTTGGTGGATGAAGCTATTGCTACTGACGATGAAAGAAAAAAAATTCAGTTTGAATTAGATTCGCAACTTTCCGAAATCAATAAAATCTCCAAAGAAATCGGGCTTTTAATGAAAGAGGGAAAAAAAGAAGAAGCTGAATCGGCAAAATCTAAAACAGCACAATACAAGGAATCGAGTAAAGAATTACAGTCCCAATTAGACGTAAAGGAAAAAGCTTTATTAGATATTTTATACCAGATCCCGAATGTTCCAAGTGAGTTGGTAAAAAGCGGAGCATCTGCAGATGATAATGAAATCATTTATCAGTCTCACGACGTAGCAGGTTTAGGGGAAGGCGCTATTCCTCACTGGGAGCTTGCTAAGAAATATAACCTTATCGATTTTGAATTAGGGGTGAAAATTGCAGGAGCAGGATTCCCTGTTTATTTCGGCAAAGGAGCGAGGTTACAGAGAGCTTTGGTACAGTATTTCTTGGACAAAAACGTGGATAAAGGATATATTGAAGTTAATCCGCCTCATGTTGTAAATGAAGCATCAGGTTATGGAACAGGGCAATTACCGGATAAAGAAGGTCAAATGTATTATATCGGAGCAGATGATTTGTATCTGATTCCTACAGCTGAAGTTCCTGTAACGAATTTATACCGTGATGTTTTATTTGACGAAAAAGACCTTCCGGTTAAAAATACGGCTTTCTCTCAATGCTACAGAAGAGAAGCAGGAAGCTATGGAGCTCACGTAAGAGGATTGAACCGTCTTCATCAGTTTGAAAAGGTTGAGATTGTGAGAGTGGAAAAACCTGAAAACTCTTATGCTGTTTTAGAGGAAATGGTAGAGCACGTAAAAGAGATTTTGACGGATCTTGAATTGCCTTTCAGAATATTAAGGCTTTGCGGTGGAGATATGGGATTTGCATCGGCGATGACCTATGATTTCGAAGTATGGAGTGCAGCTCAGGAAAAATGGCTGGAAGTGAGTTCTGTTTCTAACTTTGAAACTTTCCAGGCGAACCGTTTGAAATGCCGTTACAAAACGGAAGGAAAGTCTCAGTTGGTTCACACGTTAAATGGTTCCGCAATGGCGCTTCCTAGAATTATGGCAGCTCTTCTCGAAAACAACCAGACTGCAGAAGGGATCAAGCTTCCTAAGAAAGTTGCAGAGTATGCAAGATTTGATTTGATTAATTAAGATGACAAATCTTAATTCTATAAATAAAAAACCACCGGATTCCGGTGGCTTTTATTTTATTCTGTGACAATAACTATTTTCTTATCTGAATTTTTGAGGGCTTTTTTATCCTTAGCGTCACCAAACAAGGCATCTAAATCATAATTGATCCTTACGGAGTAATTATCTATTTTGGAAACCCAGTCATGCTTTCCGGTAATGGATTTAATTTTATTCTCAAATTTCAATGTGGTTCCCACACTTTTGTACATCATTTTCATCATGCTTCCTGCCTGTTCTGCTGAAATTTCACCATCTCCCATATCTTTTCCGGACATGATCTCTTTTAAGCCATCCAAGCTGAACTGGTCTGTATTGATCACTAATGTTTTTCCATCCCAGGAATTCAATGCCATCTGATCGATAGGTAATTTTTCCTCTTTGGAAAAATTTGTAAGACCGTCATAGTCAGCTTTTGTAAAGTGATCCATTTTTAGAGAAAGACCGGTTATTTCTTTACCCTCGGCATTAGACTTCATAAATATTTTCTTCATGATCTTAATAGAATCCGGATCCTGGGTTTTTAATTTACCTTCTTTTTTCTCCATCTCATAAAGACTGGTCCATGTTCTTGGAAGCTTTTCCAGTTCGGCTAATTCTTTTTGATCATTTTTAGCAGAGTCCGGAACCATAGATTTCATCATTTCCATGGCATCCCTCATATCAAGATCCATTACCGTTGTAGAGGCAGAGTCTTTATGATAAGTAATTTCGGAGTTCACTGAACAGGATTGTAATACGAAAAGGCAGATTGCGAAAAGGAATAATACATTTTTTTTCATAATATTAGTTTTTAAATATTAATGACAATTGGTTGAATGATTATGTTTACTATGATCTCCTTCTAAATGACATGAGCCCTGGTTGTCTTTGGAAATAGTCATCGCTTCAGCTCTTGGAGAAATATAGGGAATTCCAAGTTCCAATCCTCTTATGATAAATAATCCGCCTAAAATAATCATAACTACCGGAATGACTTTCAATACTTTTATTCTGAAAGCCTGATTCATGAGATTTCCGACTAAAACTACCGCAAACATAAATGGGAGAGTTCCCAATCCGAATAAAGCCATATATAAAGCTCCCTGCCATATTCCTCCACCGGCTAAGCTGGCCGTTAAAGCCATATAAACCATTCCGCAGGGAAGAAATCCATTGAGGATACCCGTAGTAAATCTTGAGCGGTAATCCGCCTTTTGAAGTAGTCTTCCTAAATTGGATTTTACAGAAAACAGAAATTTGGAAAAGAAAGGTATTTTAGAAGCAAAATCTTTTCCCCCGAATGAGAATAGGGCCATTATAATCAGCAAAATACCTACCGCAATGGTTAAATACTTCTGGAAACCGGCCATTTCAAATCCTTCTCCGATGATACCCAATAGACCACCCAGTAAAGCATACGTAAAAATTCTTCCGAACTGATAAGTAAGGTTCTGAAGGTAATAATTCGCAGCCTGCTTCTTCGTTAATCCCATCGACAAAGCAATAGGGCCGCACATCCCGATACAATGAAATCCGGAAGCAAAGCCCAAGCCGATAGCCGATATGAGAAGTGTTATTTCCATATCACATCATAATCCATTCTGTAGTCTGTTTTATCTTTTGTCCACATCAGTCTTAAGGTGTAATTCCCTGCTTTTAATACCTGAGCAGGAATCAGAAAAGATTGTGTGGCATCAAGCTGTACAGATTTTTTTACGTCTAAATTTTGATCGTCGGTCCTGTTTAAAACAAATTTTACCGTGGTATTGGAATTATTGTAGTCTTTAGGAAATGTTATTTTAATTCCTTCTGCAGACTGGCTGTAAGCAGGCTTTTCCTGCAGGTTGTCTGCTCTTTTCTTAGCATCAATTACATCTTGGTATTGTAATTCTTCTTCATAGTAATTATCCGTTACCATTTCAGAATTCTTCTGCCCATTCGGGAAAAGGAACAACATGGATAAAATAAATATTATGAATGCAAATAATGCAATAACAACACCGTGTCCCCAACTCAAGTTTTTCATCTTTAAAAATTAAAATTGTAATTTAAATGGTCCTTCAAAATAAGTCTGGTAAGAATCGATGAGCTTACCTTTTGTATCATAAACTCCGATCGTGATATTCTGTTTGGAAAGTTTCATTTCGTTTTCAGGGAAACTGATATTGATGGTCCCTTTTGAAATTTTATCTCTTTCTACCGGAATTTTGCTTGAAGCGCTGTAAATAACTTCACCATGTGCCGGCTCAAGTACTTTTATGGTGACAATCTTCTTCTCGTTCGTCTTATTTAAGAAAGTATAGTTATAGGTATTGGTAATTTTACCGTCCCTTACAAAGAAGGTGCTTCCTGCCGGTTTAATGAATTTAGCCTCCATTTCTCCACGGTTATAAAGAAGATAGCCTAAGAATCCAACCAACAAGACAAGGAATACCGTGAAGCCTTTCATTCTTCCTGTGAACTTGAATCCGGTTTGTTTTTCTATTTCGTTTTCAGAGGCGTATCGGATCAGGCCTTTTGGAAGACCCACTTTTTCCATTACTTCGTCACATGCATCAATACAAGCCGTACAGTTTACACATTCTAATTGCTGCCCGTCTCTGATGTCAATTCCGGTAGGACATACCACCACACACTGGTGGCAATCAATACAATCCCCTTTACCTGCTGCTTTTCTGTCTTCTCCTTTTCTCCATTTAGCCCTGTTCTCCCCACGTTTAAAGTCATAAAATACATTGATGGTATCTTTATCGATCAACACTCCCTGTAATCTTCCGTAAGGACAAACCAGTGTACATACCTGTTCTCTGAACCAGGCAAATACAAAGTAGAAGGCTGCCGTAAGAAGGATCATTACGATAAAATTAGTAGGATGGGCAAAAGGCCCTTCCGAAATAATTCTTAATACCTCTTCATAGCCCACAATATACATGAACATAAAATGGGTTATGATTAAAGAGATAATAATGTAAATGCTCCACTTCAGTCCTCTTTTCCAGATCTTCTCACTGTTCCATTCCTGTCTGTCCAGCTTCATCTGCTTATTTCTGTCTCCTTCAATCGCATATTCTATTTTACGGAAAATCATTTCCAGGAAAATTGTCTGAGGACATATCCATCCGCAGAAAATTCTACCGAAAGCAATCGTAAATACAATAATGAATATCAAAGAAGCAATAGCTCCTAATGTAAGGATGAAAAAATCTTGTGGATAGAAAGGTTGTCCGAAAATGAAGAACTCTCTATCGATAACATTAAATAAGAGTAATGGGTTGCCATTGATTTTAATAAACGGAACCGCAAAATAAATAAGTAATAAAATATAGCTTACAACATTTCTATAGTTGGTATATCTGCCTTTAGGTTTTCTTGGGAAAACCCATTTTCTTTTTCCGGATTGCTCCATAGTCCCTATAGAATCTCTGTAAGTTTCAGGGTCCAGAACCTGTCCCTGTCCGCCGCGTACTTCTATTTCTTCTATGTCTGACATGTTGTATAGGTTTAAAAAAAGAAAAACATAATTCGTTACTATTTTTTTTCTAATAACAAATTATGTTTTTCATATGTTTTCTAATTTCTTTTTAAAATTATTCTTTTTCCCAATGTGCTTCTGTTCCCTGAGGAGCAGCACCACCCTGAGCCGGCGTTACCGGAGGTTGTTCCTGATTGATATGATATACATAGGCTGCAATCTTTTCAATCTCTGCACCGGAAACCTCACCGTTTTTACCGAAAGGCCTCATCGAAGGGTTCGTAGGTGAACCATTCCAGTCCATATGGAAAACAGTTTTGAATAGCGTTTTCTCAGGCTGGTTGATCCAGTAGTTATCCGTTAAGTTCGGACCGATACCTCCACTACCATCTTCTTTGTGACAAGACGCACAGTTTGTTTTAAATAATTCTTTTCCTTCCGCAATATTGTCTGCTGAATATTTAGCAGTTTCAATGGTTACAGGAGGCTGAGATTTTTGAAACTCTTCAATGCTTGCAATCTGCTCTTTATATTCTACTTCATATTCACTGATCGGGTGTGCGAAGTCTGTGAAAGTAAATGCCGCAACATATACAATACAAAAAGCAGTCCCAAACCAGAATAAACCTACCCACCATTTTGGTAATTGATTATCCAGCTCCATGATCCCATCGAAACCGTGGTCGATAAGGATATCTTTTTCTTCAGCCGCAGATTGTTTTTTGAAGGCTGCATTATATAATCTCTTGAAGTAAGGAACTTTCTTTTCAGCTAAATAAGCTGCCTTTTCTTCAGGACTTAGTTTTTTGAATTTATTATTCTCAATTAAATCTCCAATTGCACTGTGGATATAAGCTAAAATACTTCCTATTACAATAGTTCCCCAGAAATAAGGTGAAGATAAAAACGAATAGCTTTGAACAAACAAATAATAAAAAACTATTAAAAGTCCAGTTATTATTAAAATGTTTACAAAAACCGGTGTTCTTTGTTTCATAATAAAGTTTAATTTTTAAAATCAGATTCATCAGCGTCATCCTCAAGAGGCGCCTCTTCTTCTTCCTTGTAATATTTTTTAGGCCTGCTAAAAACATAAATTACCAAGGCTACGAAGAACAGCATAAAGAATATCAGAGCCAATGTCTGGTAAAAGCCAGCATTTTCAGTATTGGATAATATATCTTTAAAATTCTGAGGAATCATGAATTGAACCTTTTAATGTTTTAGTTATTACTTGCTGTTTTTATCTCAGTTGTTTTGATATCAGTTCCCAATCTTTGTAAATAAGAGATAAGAGCTACAATTTCTTTTTTCTCCAATTCACCTTTAGGTCTCTTAGCATATGCATCTTTCAGGTCGGTAGCTTCAGAGAAGATATCTCTTACGATTCTTGCCGCTTGGTTATCTGCCCATTTGTTGGCAGAATCTATTTCAGCTTTAGTGTATGGTACTTCAAATGCATTTTTCATTAATACCATTTTGTCAACCATTTTAGATCTGTCTAAGTTATTAGCAATTAACCAAGGGTAACGAGGCATAATGGAACCTGCGGAAGTAGATCTTGGGTTATACATGTGCTTGTAATGCCAAGAACTTGGGTTTTTACCTCCTTCTCTATGCAAATCCGGTCCTGTTCTCTTAGAACCCCATAAGAATGGTCTGTCATATACAAATTCTCCAGCTTTTGAATATTGCCCGTTTTTACCATTGAATCTTACGATCTCATCTCTGAACGGTCTTACCATCTGGGAATGACAAGCGTTACAACCTTCACGGATATAAATATCTCTACCTTCTAGTTCTAGTGGAGAATATGGCTTTACTGCTGAAATGGTAGGTACACTCTTCTTAAGAGATAGAGTCGGGATGATTTCCACTGAACTACCGATTGAAATCGTTAAGAAAGATAAGATCCCTAATAAAACTGGTGTTCTTTCTAACCAAAGGTGAGTTCCTTCTCCTTCTTTTCTGTTTTTGCTGATGTTAGCTAAAGCAGGTGCTTCCGCAGGAACTTCTTTCTGGAATGACCCTGCTCTTACTGTTTTATAAAGGTTAACCACCATTAAGATAGCTCCTGAAAGGTAGAATGCTCCACCTAAGAATCTCATTTTGAAGTAAGGAATAATAGCGGTAACGGTATCCAGCCAGTTTTTCCATACTAAAGTTCCGTCCGGGTTGAACTGCTTCCACATTAACCCTTGAGTGAACCCAGAAATATACATAGGTACTGCATAGAAAATAATTCCTAATGTACCTAACCAGAAATGCCAGTTAGCTAATTTTACAGACCAAAGTTTAGTTCTCCACAAGATTGGGATCAAATAATAGATCACCCCAAATGCCATGAAACCATTCCATCCAAGAGCACCTAAGTGTACGTGACCAATAACCCAGTCTGTAAAGTGACCAATTTTGTTGATGTTTTTAGTTGCTAAAAGGGGACCTTCAAATGTTGCCATACCATAGCAGGTAACTGCAACTACGAAGAATTTAAGGATAGGATTTTCTCTCACTTTATCCCAAGCTCCTCTTAACGTAAGAAGACCATTTAGCATTCCTCCCCAAGATGGTGCAATAAGCATGATAGAGAAACCTGTTCCCACAGCCTGTGCCCAAGCCGGAAGTGCTGTATACTGAAGGTGGTGAGGACCAGCCCAGATATATACGAAAATTAATGACCAGAAGTGAATAATAGATAACTTATAAGAGAATACCGGTCTGTCCGCTGCTTTAGGTAAGAAATAATACATCAAACCAAGAACCGGAGTCGTTAGGATAAATGCAACTGCATTGTGACCATACCACCACTGTACGATAGCATCTTTTACCCCTGCATATGCTGAATAAGATTTCCAGCCTGTGAATGATAACGGAACCTCTAAGTTGTTAAAGATATGAAGCATTGCTACTGCAATCCAGGTACCGATAAAGAACCAGATCGCTACATAAAGATGTCTTACTCTTCTTTTCGCAATCGTTAAGAACATATTCGCTCCGAATACGATCCATGAGAATGCGATTAAAATGTCAATCGGCCATTCGTGTTCTGCGTATTCTTTAGAAGTATTGATCCCCATAAAGAAGGTAATATAGGCAGCGATAATCATGATCTGCCATGTCCAGAAATGTATCCATGATAAAGTATCACTGTACATTCTTGTCTTCAATAGTCTCTGTAATGAGTAATAGACTCCCACAAATACACTGTTACATACAAATGCAAAAATTACAGTTGTTGTATGCAGCATTCTTATTCTTCCGAATCCAAACGCTCCCTGTGTATCGATCAAGCCTTGTATATTGCCGGAGGCTAAGCTTTTAATGGTTGTATCATCCGTTCCAAAGAAAAACTCGGGAAGCTCAGGATAGAAAAGCATTAAGGCTGCTGTAAGCCCAAACAAAAACCCTATGATCCCGAAAGCAACGGTAGCATAAAGGAATGCCCGGACAATATTGTTGTCATAACTAAACTTTTGTGTTTCCATATCAACTATTCACTTTTTTCTTCAATTTTTTTATTGTCTCCTTTTTCTTGCAGGTCTGTTTCTTTGTTGCCAACCTTTTCCTCCTCTTTTTCCTTGATTTCATCAGAGTCAAAAAGGATTCTTACAGCTGGAGATTCGTCGTCCTCAAACTGTCCTTTTCTGGCGTTGACTATAAAAACGACCAGGAAAATTGCAGCCAAAGAAACGCTGCATAAGATCATTAAATATAGAATATCCATTGGACAACAAAATTAACCAATTTTCGGGGTTCAAATTTAGTGAAAAATAATGACATTCATCACGAAATACGGATTTCAGCTAATTTAAAATCAGTCTAAATAAGCGTGTTTCAGGCTTGTTTCCTGAAATATTTTCTACCCAAGATCCAAGTTGAAAGTGTGGTGAATGTAACCACCGTAATAGAACTTATCGGCATGATGATCGCAGCAAAAAGAGGATGCATGTGTCCTGTGACTGCGTAACTTAAACCAACAATATTGTACAAAAAGCTGATTATGAATGTCATTTTCACAATCGTTATAGAGCCTTTGCAAACATTCAGGTAATTGTCCAGGGTGACTACTTTATCCCCATTCATTATCACATCGGAAGATGGGGTGAAAGTATTGGTGTCGTCAGAAATAGCAATTCCAACGTTGCTTTGTTTCAATGCTCCGGCATCGTTTAAGCCATCTCCAAGCATGGCTACTTTTAAATTCTTGTCCTGAAGATTTTTAATGTAATTCAACTTGTCCTCCGGGCTTTGGTTAAAGGCCATTTCCTCGTAGTTAGGAATCAGTTCTTTAAGCTGATTTTCTTCAGAAGAATTATCTCCACTCAGGATGAAAATCTTGTAATTGATGAGTCGCTGAAACAGGTTTTTAAGGTTTCCCCGGTACTCATTTTTAAAGATGAATTTTCCTAAAAACTCATCATTTTTGCTGATGTAAACTGCTGTTTCAAGGTTTTTGGATTCCTGGTTGTTATAGCGGGCAGAACCTATTTTGTACACATTTCCCCTTACATGGGCAAGATATCCTTTTCCTGAAATTTCTTCAAAATTCTCCACCGGGAAATAATTATCATGGATGTCCAAAAACTCGTACAAAGATTTGGAAAGAGGGTGGTTGGAGTTCTTCAGCAAAGTTTTGATGTTGGCTAAGTCAAATTCCTGAATTTCAGAACCTTCGTAAGCAATATTTGATTTTTTTCTATGAGTGATGGTCCCTGTTTTGTCAAAAACAATAGTATCAAGTTTCGCAATCTTTTCAATCGTCAAAGTGTCCTTTACATAGAATTTATTTCTGCCCAAAATCCTCATAATATGCCCGAATGTAAAGGGCGCTGAAAGAGCTAAGGCACAAGGACATGCAATGATTAGAATGGCGGAAATCACCTGGAACATTTTCTCAAGGTCAATAAAAGACCAATAAATCCCTGAGATCAATGCGATGCCTAAAATGATGAAAGTGAAGTATTTACTGATGTTATTGGTGAGAGTGTCAAGTCCGGTTTCATGTTTTTTGAAAGCCTCTTTATTCCAAAGCTGGGTTAAGTAACTTTGATCAACATTCTTGATTACTTCAAGCTCCAATGATGAACCTATTTGTTTTCCTCCTGCAAAAATCTTATCTCCCGGTTGCTTACTGATGCTTACGCTTTCTCCGGTAATGAAACTGTTGTCGATATTCCCTTCACCATTGATCAAAACGGCATCCACAGGAATGATTTCCTGATTTCTTACCAGTATTCTGTCGCCAATTTTGATCTCAGAAAGTAAAATATTTTCCTGTTTTCCTTCAAAATCAACTTTGGTAACCGCAATTGGATAAAAAGATTTATAATCCCGGTCGTAGGAAAGCGCATTATAAGTTCTTTTCTGAAAGATTTTACCTAAAAGCATGAAGAATAAAAGGCCGCACAATGTGTCAAAATATCCGGGGCCGTAATCTGTTGCAATCTCATAAATACTTCTTCCGTAGAGTACGAGAATTCCTAAAACAATCGGAACATCAATGTTGACTATTTTGTTTTTTAGGCCGTACCATGCAGATTTGTAATAATCTGATGCGGAATAGAATACAACAGGCGTTGCCAATAAAAACATCAGTATTCTGAAAAGCCCTTTGTAATGGTCCATCCAATAATCTTCACCGCCAATATATTCGGGGAAAGCAAGGAACATTCCATTGCCAAAAGCGAAGCCTGCAATAGCAAACTTTACCAAAAGAGACTTATCGAGGTGATCAACATTTTTTTCCGCAGTTTCTAAACTAATGACCGGTTTATACCCCAGGTTCGTTAGGAATTTAGCTAATTCACTTAACTTTAGGTTATTATGATTGAAAGAGATCTGTAGGGTCTTTCTGGTGAAATTAACTTGCGAATATTTAATATCCCTATTCAGGGTATGGAGGCTTTCCAATAGCCAAATGCATGAAGAGCAATGGATTACGGGGATCTTGAACGTGACCAGGCTGGTTGCTCCTTCAGAGAAATCAGTTACCTTTTCAAAAATCTCAGGAGTATCCAGGTAATCGAAATGGGATGAGTTTTCATCGCTCGGGCGAATTCCTGCCTTTTTATTTAATTCGTAAAAATTACTTAAATTATTGATGTTCAGAATTTCGTAGACAGATTTACAGCCGTTGCAGCAAAAAGTCTTTTCATCAAAAAGAATTCTTTCCTTTTCTATACCTTGTCCGCAATGATAACAGTTCTCGCTCACCTTCATAAAATATTGACTTACAAAATTATAACAATTTTTTTTGTTTATCGAGTTAAAATGTTCTATTTTTGTGATAAATGTCATGTAAAATGCCTCAGGAAAAACAGTTAGCGATTGAAGAAAGATTTGCCAGAGTTTTTAATGATAAATCATTTAAAGAAAGACTTTCCAGCGCAGATTTCGAAAAATATATTAATGCCAAAAAAAGATTGAGTTTTCAGAAACACGATACTATTTTCGAGGACGGCGAGACTCCGAAAGGAGTGTTTGTTTTGGAAAAAGGAGCGGCAAAATTATCGAAGTCAGGGGCTTTCGGGAAAGATCAGATTTTAAGATTTATTAAAGAAGGCGATATTATAGGATATCGATCTCTGCTTTGCGGGGAAAATTTCCAGGCGAAAGCTGAAGCTATGACAGACATTGAATGTGTCTTCCTGCCTTCTGAGATTTTCATGCATCTTTTGGAAGTTGATCCTCAATTATCATTTGTAATGCTTCAGAAAATTGCATATGAATTGGGAGAATCATCCAATACCATTACTTTCCTTGCCCAAAAAACAGTAAGAGAAAGATTGGCGGAAATTTTATTACTTCTGGAGCAGAAACTGGGAGTGGATCCGGAAGGGTTCATCAAAATTTCTTTAACACGAGAAGAAATCGCCAATATCATAGGAACAGCTACGGAAAGTGCCATCCGATTGATTTCCGAATTCAAGCAGGATCATCTCATCGAAGTGGATGGCAGAAACATCAAAATCTTGAATCACGACAAACTAATGAAACTAGGACACGTAGTTTTATAATCCATACAAAAATACAAGTCGGCGAAAGCCGACTTTTTAACTTTTAAACATACAATAATTATGTCTGTTCATTCTGAAATTAAAAAAGTTACTACCGAAACCTTACGAAAAATGAAATTCGATAAGGAAAAGATAACCATGCTCACAGCTTATGATTTTACTACCGCTAAAATGGTAGATGCAGGAGGGATTGATGCCGTACTGATAGGAGATTCTGCCGCAAATGTAATGGCGGGATTCGAAACTACGTTGCCAATTACTTTAGACCAGATGATCTACCATGCGCAGAGTGTGGTTAGAGGGATCGACAGAGCTTTGGTAGTAGCAGATTTACCTTTCGGAACCTATCAGAGTAATCCGGAAAAAGCATTGGAATCTGCGGTGAGAATGATGAAAGAGGGAGGAGCTCATGCGGTGAAGATCGAAGGAGGTAAAGAAATTTCAAAATCAATCAAGAAAATCATCAATGCCGGAATTCCGGTAATGGGGCATCTAGGATTAACGCCACAATCCATCTATAAATTCGGAACCTATAAGGTAAGGGCAAAAGAAGAAGCGGAAGCAGAAAAATTAATCAATGATGCGAAGCTTCTGGAAGAATTAGGGTGCTTTTCTGTGGTGTTGGAAAAAATTCCTGCCGATCTGGCAAAGCAGGTTTCTGAGAGCATTTCTATTCCAACCATCGGAATCGGAGCAGGCCCTCATTGCGACGGACAGGTTTTGGTGTATCATGATATGGTAGGAATGAATAAAGATTTCACCCCAAAGTTTTTAAGGAGATATCTTGATCTTTATACTGAAATTACCGGGGCAGTTGCCCAATATGTGAAAGATGTGAAAAGCGTTAATTTCCCAAACGAAAAAGAAAGCTATTAATTTTATGAAGAATCAACAGACAACACAAGGGGTTATTTCTATTATTGCCTTAATTTGCCTTGCGGCAGGATGGTTTAATCTATTTTCTCCTGAAATTAACAACCTGCTTTCCAGGAAAGTGTTCTATATCTTAATTGGGATTAGCTTTTTCTTACAGGCGCCTATGCTTTCCAACAAAAATTTTATGTATGCGATGTATGGTGCTGCAGCACTTTGTATTATCGGTGCGCTTTTCCCACCCGAATGGAAAATTTCAGGAATAAAAACTTTAGGAGTTCTGGGCGGTATTATTCTATCATTCTCAAACAGACCAAGCTATCGACAGTAAGTGATGGAGGAACAGATTGTATATGAAGACAACCATCTTTTGGTGATCAACAAAAAAGTGGGGCAACTTGTACAGGGAGATAAGACTGGAGATGAATCTTTACTGGAATCAATCAAGAATTTTATAAAAGTAAGGGATAACAAACCGGGGAATGTATTTCTTGGATTAGTTCATCGTATTGATCGCCCTACGTCTGGTCTTGTTATTTATGCTAAAACTTCCAAAGCACTTTCCCGACTTACGCAGATGGTGAAAAACAGGGAAATAAAAAAAACATACTGGGCGGTGGTTGCTAAAGAGATGATTCCTCAAACACAACGGCTTGTTCATTATTTGAAGAAAAACGAAAAAAATAATAAGGCAATTGTTTTTCCTAAAGCTACTGATGGGGCAAAAGAAGCCATTTTAACATACACTGTTATTAAAAACCTTGATAATTATCTGCTTCTTGAAATTGACCTAGAAACGGGAAGGCATCATCAGATCAGGGCACAGCTATCTAAAATAGGAGTTCCGATAAAAGGCGACTTAAAATACGGATCACCGCGTTCCAACCCGGATGGTGGAATTAACCTTCATGCAAGAAAGCTTGAATTTATTCATCCTGTAACCAAAGAAGAAATAAAGATTATAGCATCGGTCCCGCAAAATGATTCAGTTTGGAGGGCTTGTGAATAGAATTTTCTTAAAAATTGGTTTTCTGAAAATTAAATTACTGCAAAGAGTGGCAATAGCTACTCTTTTTTTCTTTGAATAAAAAATTTTGTAAAAATATTTTTTTAATTTTTTTTTCTTTTTTACTAAAAGGTTGTTTTTGCGTAATATGCATTATGAGGCGGCTTAAAAGGGGTTGTTTTTGTTAAATAATTCAAAATAAAATGAATTATTCATATATATTGTCTAAATTATGCTATTTTGAAAATTTTCATATATTGTATTTCAAATTATCCCCTATGAAGCAATTTTATAATTCAAGAATTTTCAAAAATTCCAATAAGAGCTATTTAATAGCAATAGTATTTTGTTTTCTGCTGTTATCAGGATCATTTTCATTAATGAATGCTCAGGTAAAATCCTACTCGTTTGCTCAATCTACAGGTACTTTTACAGCTATTACAGGAGGAACTGTCTTAGGAACAGCTACAGCAAACTCAGGTGCAGCCAGCTTGTATAATGTCTCATATCCTGTTACCATGCCATTTCCTTTTAATTTTAATGGCAAGATTTATAATGATCTGAAAGTAGCCTCTAATGGTTATATTTCTTTTGGTGGAACAGATGATCCAATAGACAATACACCAATAAGCGGAACTGAAAACTGGGGTGGTGCAGTTTCAGCTTGGGGAAGAGCTCTGAATACGATGTTTAACATTAATAATACTACGGGAGATATAAGATGGGAAACTTTAGGAATAGCTCCCAACAGAGAAATGGTAATCCAATGGACTAATTTTAGACCCAGCTATAGTACAAGTACAACAACAGTGTATGCTTTTTCTTTTCAAATCCGTTTAAAAGAAACGTCCAATGAAATTATCACAACATATAATTCGGGATCATATCTAGCAGGAACCTCAACGGTTTCAGGGAGTGCACAAATAGGCCTCCGCGGAGCAACAAACAATGATTATAATAACCGTTTGAATGCAAGTTCATTAGCTTTTGCCAGTTCTAATCCCGGAACTGCCAATACAAGTACTCAGGCTTACAGCACTTCTGCAACGGCTGTTTCTGGTATGCCTCCGGCTGGGCTTACCTATACATGGACTCCGCCTACCTGTTTCGCACCTACTATAACAACGTCTTCATCCACGACAAACTCAATTACGGTTAACTGGGCAGGTCCTACACCTTTACCAAGCACTTATGATGTATATTACAGTACTTCCAATACTCCGCCGATAAATACCACAACCCCAACAAATCCTAATATTTCTGGGACATCTGTAACAATTAATTTATTAGCTCCCGCAACATTGTACCATGTCTGGGTGAGATCTAATTGCGGAGCCGGAAATACAAGTGGCTGGACTCCGGTGGCTTTGTCTATTCAAACGCTTTGTCAGCCACCTGCGATATTAACAACAGCCGGTGCTACAGTATGCCCGAATAGTACTGCAACCTTATCGGCAACGGCAGAAGTAAATGCAGATGTAAAATGGTATGATGCTGCCACGGGAGGTAATCTTATAGGCACCGGAAACACCTACACTACACCAGCTCTTACTACTACAACCCACTATTGGGTGGCTGCTTCAAATATTGGGACTACCAAAAATGTCGGACCTGCTACACCTGCCAGTTTAGGAGCAAGTAATAATACAAACACCGCCTGGGATCTATTATTTACAGTAAATACACCTTTAACATTAAAAACAGTTGACATATTTTCAGGCACAGCTAATCAAACCGGGACCATTGAAATACTTGATGCATCCGGAGCACCAGTGGGTATAATACCTTTTGTAACAACAGGTGCAGGAAATGCAACCCCACAGACAATAACATTGAATATATATTTACCTGCAGGCAATTATTCGATGAGAAGGTCCGGAGGAGCAAATTTATACAGAAACTCAGCGGGTGCAACTTTTCCATATTCTACACCAGAATTGGTGATTACCGGAACTACTTTTACCAACTACCCTGCGTATTACTTCTATTTTTATAATTTGAGTTTTACTAGCGGTTGTGGAGAATCTTCTCGTCAGCAAGTAACAGCAACAGTGGATGCCACAGGTTGTTTGGCAACTTCCGAAACGAATGCCAAAGATCAGATGAAGATATATCCAAATCCGTTCAGGGATGTAGTAACCATTACAGATATTGAAAAAATAAAATCTATTCAGGTACTTGACGCTTCAGGAAGAAGGGTTAAAACCATTGAAAATGTAACTTCTAAAGAAATCAATCTGGGTGATTTGAAATCAGGGCTGTATATTCTTAACCTGATGCTGAAAGATGGAAACATCAGTAATGTAAAAGCAATCAAGCAATAAATTTTAAATCAGAAAATAATGCGTCCGGAGGTCTACGATCTCCGGACTTTTTGTTTTTCGGAAATATGAATTTTGTGCATTCTGAAAAAATACCTAACTTCGTCCCATACTTTAGGGGTGTCTGTTGACCAACAGACTGAGACTTTACCCTTTGAACCTGATCTGGATTATACCAGCGTAGGGAAAAGTAAATGACTTTTGCTGTACATTCTATTGTACAATATGAGCCATTCCTAAAGTGTATCAATAAAAATTTAGGAATGGAACTTATAATCAACCACACCCGAAAAACATTTCATGAATTTCCGGAAAACCTGGAAGCGTTAATGGCTATTGAAGCTTCCGGAAGGAAAAAAGGAATCGCAGTAGCGCTCAACAACCGTATTGTTCCCCAGTCAGAATGGGCGGTGACACTTCTCAAAGATCATGATTCAATTTTAATTATTACTGCCACCCAGGGTGGATAAATTCTCATATATAAACCAATATTTATGGCTCATTCAATCACATGTTCGCCATTTCCGAACTCAAAGAAAATTTACGTTGAAGGAAATATATATCCTATCAATGTTGCAATGCGTGAAATACAGCTTAGTCCAACGAGACTTACCAATGGGACACTGGAAGAAAATCCGCCCGTTACGGTTTACGATACTTCAGGACCCTATACCGATGAAAATGCAAAAATCGATATTTTAAAAGGGCTTCCAAGGATTAGGGAACAATGGATTCTGGACAGACAAGATGTAAATATTTTAGATGGGATCTCATCAGAATATGGAAGAGCCAGATTAGCAGATCCAAAACTTGATGAACTGCGCTTTGCATATGACCATAAACCTAAAATTGCTGCTGAAGGAAAAGAAATTACCCAACTTTACTATGCGAAACAGGGAATCATTACTCCCGAAATGGAATATGTGGCGATCAGGGAAAACCAGCGTATAGAACAGCTGGGTTCTGTTTCCAAAGAGATGGCATTTCAACATGCAGGAAACAGTTTCGGAGCCCATACCCCGAAAAATAAAATAACTCCTGAATTTGTAAGAGATGAAATCGCAGCAGGAAGAGCCATCATCCCAAATAATATCAACCATCCTGAAAGTGAGCCGATGATTATTGGCAGGAATTTTCTGGTGAAGATCAATGCGAATATAGGAAACAGTGCTGTATCTTCAAGCATTGATGAAGAAGTGGAAAAAGCAGTATGGGCCTGTCGTTGGGGAGCAGACACCATTATGGATTTGTCGACAGGGAAAAACATCCATGAAACAAGGGAATGGATCATCAGGAACAGCCCGGTTCCTATCGGGACAGTTCCTATTTATCAGGCGTTGGAAAAAGTAAAAGGAGTTCCGGAAAATCTTACCTGGGAAATTTTTAAAGATACTTTGATTGAACAGGCAGAGCAGGGAGTTTCCTACTTTACCATTCATGCAGGGGTTTTACTACGGTATATTCATTTAACGGCTAATCGGGTAACGGGTATTGTTTCCAGAGGAGGTTCCATTATGGCAAAATGGTGTTTATACCACCATAAAGAAAACTTTTTATACACCCATTTCGAAGAAATATGTGAGATCATGAAAAGATATGATGTTGCTTTTTCTCTGGGGGATGGGCTTCGTCCCGGTTCCATCGCAGATGCGAATGATGCAGCCCAGTTTGCAGAATTGGAAACACTGGGAGAACTGACAAAAATAGCGTGGAAACATAATGTACAGGTGATGATCGAAGGACCAGGTCACGTTCCGATGCATATGATCAAAGAAAACATGGATAAGCAATTGAAAGAATGTCATGAAGCACCATTCTATACTTTAGGGCCTCTAACCACGGATATTGCTCCGGGTTATGATCACATTACCTCAGGAATAGGGGCGGCCATGATCGGATGGTTCGGATGTGCGATGCTTTGCTATGTAACTCCAAAAGAGCATTTAGGACTTCCCAATAAAAAAGATGTGAAAGACGGGGTAATCACTTATAAGTTAGCGGCACATGCTGCAGACTTAGCAAAAGGACATCCCGGTGCGCAATACAGGGATAACGCTTTAAGCAAAGCCAGATTTGAATTCAGATGGGAAGATCAGTTCAATCTGTCATTGGATCCGGATACGGCAAGAGCTTATCATGATGAAACACTTCCTGCCGAAGGAGCAAAGATCGCTCATTTCTGTTCTATGTGCGGCCCGAAATTCTGCTCCATGAAGATTACTCAGGAAATCCGTGAATCTGCGGAAAAAGGAATGCAAGATAAATCACAGGAATTTATAGAAAAAGGTAAAGAAATTTATATATGATCATTGTTATCACTCCTGAACAAATTATTCCGAATGAAATTGAAACCATAGATCAACTTTTTCAGGAAGGCTTGGATTTGCTTCATATCAGAAAACCTTTTATTAATAATGAAAAAATGAAAAATTTTCTGGATGGGATAGATTCGTCATACCATGCTCAGTTGGTATTACATAATCATTACGATTTGGGAAAAGAATATCATATTTCCAGATTTCATATCAGGGAAAAAGACAGGTTGGAAAGATGCATTAGTCAATTCAATGGCCAAATTCTTTCAACATCAGTTCATAATATGACGGCATACAACAAATTAGAAAAGGAATGGGAATATTCATTCGTAAGTCCGGTTTTTCCCAGCATTTCCAAAAAAGGATATGGAGAAGATGCAACGGTTTTGGAGGATATTAAACATCGGAATAACCCTGATGTGAAATTGATCGCCCTTGGTGGAATACACGAAAATAATATTCAAAAAGTCTTAGAAAGCAAAGCAGACGGAGTGGCTTTATTAGGCGCAATATGGGAAAATGAACAACCTCTAAATGTATTCAGAAAATGCAAACAGTTCGTCCTTTCGTCATGAGCATTGCGGGATATGACCCCAGTGGTGGGGCGGGTTTATTGGCAGATATCAAAACAATGGAACAATTACAGGTGATGGGTTTCGGGGTTTGCACAGCAATGACCTTACAAACGGAATCTCAGTGCTTAAGCCTGGAATGGCACTTATTGGACAGAATTTTGAAATCCATCGATGTTTTAATCAAGAAATATCACGTCCGGGTAGTAAAAATAGGCGTTGTGAAAGATGCGATGATGCTTACTGAAATTGTAAAAAAAATTAGAGCAAACAGCTCAAATGTTAAAATTGTTTGGGATCCTGTATTGAAAAGCACGTCAGAGTTTACCTTCTTTGATGTGAATACGCTTTCTCTTTTGAAAAATGTTTTGGATCAAATTGATTTAATCACTCCCAACTATAATGAATATAAGATTTTAGAAGAAAACCATCTTTTGGATCAGTATGAATGTGCAATTCTCATCAAAGGAGGACACAGAGATGATCAATTAGGAGTAGATGTTTTAATAGATAAAGGAAGAGAAGTCTCTCTACAGCCCAATGAAGAAATTTCAGAATATTTTTCAAAGCATGGCTCCGGTTGTGTGCTTTCTTCAGCTATTGCAAGCTGGCTGGCTCAAGGAGAAAGCTTAGAAGTTTCCTGCAGAAAAGCCAAACTCTATATCGAACAATTTTTAAAAAGCAATCCTTCTTTATTAGGATTTCATTCAACTTAACTATGGAAACATTACAATATATATCACAGGGGAATACAAAGCAGGAACAGGAAATCAATATCCGGAAAACCTTGGATCACGGTGTGAAATGGGTACAGGTTCGTTGGAAAAATGCTCCCGAAAATCAATTGGTTGAGCTTTGCGAAACTTCAAAATGGGTTTGTTCAGAATATAATGCCGTTTGTATCATAAATGATCATGTTCAGTTGGCAAAGGATATTGATGCGGATGGAGTTCATTTGGGTTTAAAAGACCAGTCCATTGAAATTGCAAGACAAATTTTAGGGAAAAATAAAATCATCGGCGGAACGGCCAATACTCTTTCTGATGTGTTTCAAAGAATAAATGAGTCGTGTGATTATATTGGTTTGGGTCCACTGAGGTTTACTTCCACCAAAGAAAAGTTAAGCCCGATATTAGGATTTGATGGATACCGGAAAATCATTGAGTGCTTGAAAGATAGATCACAGGAAATTCCTAAAATATTTGCAATAGGAGGCGTTACCATAAATGATATTGAGGTATTACAGCAGATCGGGATCTACGGAGTAGCCGTTTCAGGGCAATTAACCTCCCGGCCTTCCATTATTAATGAATTTAAAAAAGTATTGAAATGAAAAACCAACAATTAATAATAGCCGACAGAACTTTCGATTCAAGATTGTTTTTAGGAACAGGGAAATTCGGAAACCTTTCTGAAATGACGGAATCTATCATCGCTTCAGGAACCAATATGGTAACCATGGCTTTGAAAAGAATAGATTCACAGGATTCTGAAGATGATTTACTTTCCGCATTAAAACCCACAAAAACTCATCTTCTGCCAAACACTTCAGGAGCAAGGACCGCAAAAGAAGCCGTATTGGCGGCGCAACTAGCCAGAGAAGCTTTGGAAACCAATTGGGTAAAACTGGAAATACATCCGGATCCCAAATATTTATTGCCTGATCCTATAGAAACCCTGTATGCAACGGAGGAGCTTGCTAAACTAGGTTTCGTAGTAATGCCTTACATTCATGCCGATCCGGTTTTATGCAAACGTCTGGAAGATGCGGGAACAGCGGTTGTAATGCCATTAGGGGCTCCAATTGGGACTAATAAAGGGCTGCGAACATCAGATTTTCTGGAGATTATCATAAGCCAGTCCAATGTTCCGGTAGTAGTGGATGCAGGAATCGGGGCTCCTTCAGATGCGGCAAAAGCAATGGAAATGGGAGCGGATGCAGTCTTGGTGAACACGGCAATTGCAATAGCAAAAAATCCGGTAAGCATGGCTTTGGCTTTTAAAGAAGGGGTAATTGCAGGGAGAAGAGCCTTTGAATCTGGATTGGGAGCTATCGCAGATCATGCGGAAGCATCAAGCCCTTTAACCTCTTTCTTATTTGATTAATCTTATGCTATGAAAAGCTTTAAAGATATTTTTGAACGCTATCATTGGGATGAGGTAAAACACAAGCTTGAAAGAGTAACTTTATCTGAGGTGGAATATAGTCTGTCAAAAAAGAATAAAACAGTAGACGATTTTTTGAACCTGCTTTCCCCTGTTGCCGCTCAGAAGTTAGAATTAATGGCGAATCTGACACGTTCAATAACACAAAAGCGGTTTGGAAAGACCGTTCAGCTGTATGCACCGTTGTATCTGAGTAATGAATGCCAGAATATCTGTACCTATTGCGGCTTCAGCCTGGATAATAAAATAAAACGGAAGACTCTTTCTGATGTGGAATTGATGATTGAAGCGAGTGTGCTAAAATCAATGGAAATCAACCATGTTTTACTGGTAAGTGGAGAAGCTCATAAAACGGTGGGAATTTCCTATTTCCTGAATGCAGTCCGTTTATTGAAGCCCCATTTTGCGAATATTTCTATTGAAGTTCAACCTCTGTCTGAAGACGAATATTCCCAACTTCACAAAGAAGGAGTACATTCCGTTTTGGTATATCAGGAAACCTATCATCAGGAAGTTTATAAAGAATATCATCCTAAAGGAAAAAAATCGAATTTCCATTTCCGGTTGGAAACCCCGGACAGAATTGGAAAAGCCGGAATTCATAAAATAGGATTAGGCGTTTTACTGGGATTGGAAGATTGGCGTGTAGACAGTTTTTTTAATGCCTTACACATTGATTATCTTCAAAGGCAGTATTGGAAAAGCAGGTTCTCTGTTTCATTTCCAAGACTCAGACCTGCGGAAGGAATTATTGAGCCTAATTTTATCATGGAAGATAGAGATTTACTTCAGTTAATCTGCGCTTACAGAATTTGGAATGAAGACCTGGAAATTTCCATTTCAACAAGAGAAAACGAAAAGTTTAGGAATAACATTATCACATTGGGAGCTACAGCAATGAGTGCAGCATCCAAAACAAATCCGGGTGGTTATGCAGTAGACCCAGAATCTCTGGAGCAATTTGAGACCAGCGATGAAAGAAGCATGGAAGAAATAAGAAATGTTATTAAAAAATCCGGCTATGATCCGGTAATGAAAGACTGGGATTCGGTATACAGTGGATTTTAAATTAAAATGAACCATTAATCGATGGATAGCAAAGATATTTTTGCCCGATACAGCCGGCAGATATTTATTGATGAAATTGGCTTGGAAGGACAAAGAAAAATAATGAATGCAAAAGTACTGGTAGTAGGAGCCGGCGGATTGGGAAGCCCGGTCATTCAATATCTGGCTGCCGCAGGAGTGGGAACTTTGGGTGTAGCGGATTTTGATGATGTGGAGCTGCATAACCTGAACAGGCAGATCATTCATAATGAAACAACTGTGGGAACATCTAAGGTAAGAAGTGCAGAAAAGTTTGTGAAAAATCTTAATCATCACATTAATTTCATAGGAATTGAAGAAAAAATTGATTCCTCCAATGCAGAGCAAATCCTTTCCCGATTTGATATGATTGTAGATGGATCAGACAATTTTAAAACCAGGTATTTAATCAATGATATCTGCGTTAGGTTGCATAAACCGTTAGTGTATGGAAGTATTCTAGGATTTTCGGGACAAGTAGCGATATTTAATTATAAGGGAAGCAAAAATTTAAGAGATCTTTTTCCTGAACCTCCTTTTGATGAAGATATTCCCGATTGTGACAGCCTAGGTGTTTTGGGATCTTTACCGGGAATTGTAGGGAGCATGATGGCTAATTTAACTCTGAAAATAATCATTGAACTTCCTTTGCAGGGTAATCAAATTACGTTAATTGATACCTTAAACTGGAGGTTCCAGACTGTCGATTTCTAATACTGTCCCAAAATCTTTCACGAACAAAAATTCCCCTCTTCTAGAGGGTGTCAAAGAATTCTGAATTTTTTGACAGGGTGGTTAATAAAAAAGAACGGACTTTAGCCCGTTCTAAGATGATAATATTATCAAAAAAACTATTGTCCTTGCTGCATAACTCCTCCGTTTTCCTCTTTTTTAGTACTGTTTAAGATATTCGGATCTTCCTTAGCCAGTTTATTTTTAGTGGGGATCTTATAATTAATAGATAAACCAAAGTTTCTTGTATCATACTTATTGCTCATGAATACACTTTCACCTGTTGGCGGGTTGGATCGTACCTGCATTTTCTGCCCGTTGAAAATATCATTCGCAAAAACAGAAAGTGTTAGACGGTTATCCATAAACTTCTTTGTCAATGTAAGGTCGAAAGAATTATTAAATGGTTTTTCCGCAGTAAAATAGAAATACCCTGCTTTTGGAGTCAGATAGCTATAATTTGCAGTTAACTTAATATCCTTAGGTAAGATCAATTGTGTCATAATATTGAAAATCCAGAACCCTTTGTTATCCAGGTTATCAATATCATGTTTCTGATATCCTGCATAGATATACATAAAGTTGATCTTGTCAGGATTGAAATTAAACTTCATCACCTCACTCAATGGTTTGCTGAACAACATAAAAGGAACAGGAAGACCCACATTGAAATTATGGATTCTCATATTAGAAATATTAATCTGTTCATTAGACAGATTTTTACCATTTTTTCTGATAATCTGTGCCACCTGATTTTTTGCAGCGCTTACATTATAGCCGATAAATGCATAATCGAATGCAGAGATTTTCAACTCATAATTATCAAAAATAGTAGGCTGTAGATTGGGATTACCCGTTACCTGGGTGTTTGGTCCCGCAAAAATCACATTATTTGGGTTTAAGGCAGAAATACTTGGCAGGTTGATCTTTTTGTTATAGTTTGCTGCTATATATACCTGATTCATCAGGTTATACTGAACACTTGCATTCGGGAACAATTTAAATCGGTTGAAAGGTCTTAAATTTCCTTCTACAACAGCTCCGGATTTCATAATTCTTGTCACCCCTGAAATATCATAATTTTCCGCACGGGAACCTAAAATGAAATCAAACTTTTTCAATTTCGCCTGGAATTCCAAATAGGTGGAAGCCGTTTGTCTTTGGTATTCTAAATTTGTTAACCCTTTACTCTCCGTATCCAGATCCTGTCTTTCATATAACCCTCCTAAGCTTACTTTTCCGCCATCAAGGATATTAATGGGTTGAGAATAATCCACTTTGAAATTGGCAATACTCATATCTGTTTTATTATCCAGAAGACCCTTCGTTCCCGGAAGGGAATATTCCTGATTATTATCCGTGAAAATTCCTCGTTGAAAGAAATTATCCTGGGTAAATTTACTGTCAGACTTTGTATATCCAAACTGGAAATCCAGTTTTTGAGATTTATCTGTAAAACGTTTCTGATAAGTTACTACCGCTTCCTGTCTCAAACTATGAGTATGGGCGGCATCGGAAGCTTCAAATAAAGTCTCCCTGAAAGTGTCCGGCGCTATGGGAATATCCGCAAGACCATTACTCGCAGTATAATTGTCATTGTTATTGTGATAGATATCGTAATTTAATAATAAACGATCCTGCCCGAGATCAAACGTTAATCCCGATTTGGCAAAATATCCTCTTCCGATCCTGTCTGTATTGCTGCTTAGCAATATATCCTGTAATGTTCGCAGATTACTTTCACGATAATTTTGTCCGATATTCAACTGCCATCCGAAGATTTTGTTTCTGGCATTCAGATTAAGGGAGTTGGAAGTTCTGTTTCTGAATTCATCATAATTCGTAAACGAATAATTCCCGGAATAGGTCGCCGTTAAATACTTATTCGCATTTTTATTTGTAATGATATTCATGATTGCTCCGCCTGAAGTCGCAGGAAATTCCGCTCCCGGCTGCGTGATTACTTCAATTCGGTCTACGGAATTGGCAGGCATTCCTTCCAGGAAAGAATTTAATTCATTGGAGGTGATATTTAATGGTCTTCCGTTCAAAAATACATCCAAAACCTTCCCCTGGTACATCATTCCTGCAATATCCGTAGAAATAAGTCCGGGTAATTTTTTAATACCTTCCAGAACATTTCCGTTATTAAGCTGTGGCTGTTCGGAAAAGTCGAAAATAGTACGGTCTGCTTTTTGTTCAACGGCTTTTTTAGTTTTAGTGATGGTTACCCCTTCAATTTGTTTTTCTTTTACTGGTTTTTCCTGAGCATAAATCGATACAGAACCTAAAAAAGATAAAGCAATAATTGTTTTTTTCATAATGTTTTTTACTACACCCTGTTAGACGCAGAAAAAACTGTTTTGTTACAGCATGGTTTAAATACCTGTCGGTTACATTCTTCTGATAAATTCCTATTTCTAAAAATAATGTTTTCTATGCATTACGTATTCAGAATATAAGGGTGATATAATGAATATACTACAATAAAGAAAAAGCAGCTTCAAACCGAAGCTGCTTCTTTATGATTAATCAATCTAACAATTAATTTTCTTGTAATTTAATTAAGTTCAATGCAGAACCTGCTTTAAACCAATCAATTTGTTGAGCATTGTAGGTGTGGTTGGCGATGATGATATCTTTAGTTCCATCAGCATGTACAAACTCTAATGCCATCGGTTTCCCTGGAGCAAACTGATCTAAATCTAAGAAGTTCACTGTATCGTCTTCTAAAATTTTATCATAGTCAGATTCATAGGCGAAAGTTAATGCAAGCATACCTTGTTTCTTAAGGTTGGTTTCATGAATTCTTGCAAATGATTTTACCAATACTGCTTTCACTCCAAGGTGTCTTGGTTCCATGGCGGCGTGCTCTCTTGAAGAGCCTTCTCCATAGTTCTGGTCACCTACTACAATAGATGGCACTCCTGCCGCTTTGTAAGCTCTTTGTACAGCCGGAACTTCACCATACTCATTTGTTAATAGGTTTTTAACATGGTTGGTTTCCATATTGAAAGCATTTACAGCACCAATCAGCATATTATTGGAAATATTATCAAGATGTCCTCTGTATTTCAGCCATGGTCCGGCCATGGAAATATGATCGGTAGTACATTTTCCGAAAGCCTTGATCAGTACTTTAGCACCTTCAATGTTTTTACCATCCCAGGCAGGGAATTCTTCTAATAGCTGAAGTCTGTCTGAAGTTGGGCTTACATTAACCACTACTGAAGAACCGTCTTCAGATGGAGCCTGATATCCGTTATCTTCTACTGCAAAGCCTCTGGCCGGTAATTCTGAACCCTTAGGTTCGTCAAGTTTTACCTGCTCGCCGTTCTCAGCAGTTAAAGTATCAGTAATGGGGTTAAAGTCCAATCTTCCAGAGATCGCAACAGCGGCTACCATTTCGGGAGAGGCTACAAATGCGTGGGTATTAGGGTTTCCGTCTGCTCTTTTCGCAAAGTTTCTGTTGAAAGAGTGAATAATAGAGTTTTTCTCTCCTTTTTCAGCACCTTCTCTGTCCCATTGTCCGATACAAGGTCCACAAGCATTGGTAAAAATTCTTGCATTCTCGAATTTTCTGAAAGAATTTAAGAAACCATCTCTTTCTGCCGTAAATTTCACCTGTTCAGAACCCGGGTTGATTCCTAAGATTGCTTTTGGCTTAACCCCTTTTGCTACTGCATCTTCAACAATAGAAGCGGCTCTTGATAAATCTTCATAAGAAGAGTTGGTACAAGATCCGATCAAAGCCCACTCAACTTCTAAAGGCCATCCGTTAGCTTCCGCTTTTGCTCTGAATTCAGAAACAGGGGTCGCCAAATCCGGAGTGAAAGGACCGTTTAAGTGAGGAGCCAGTTCGGAAAGGTTGATTTCAATAACCTGGTCAAAATATTGTTCAGGGTTAGCATATACTTCAGCATCACCCGTTAAATGTTCAGCAATTGCATCAGCAGCATCCACTACATCCTGTCTTCCTGTAGCCGCTAAATATCTTCTCATGGAATCATCATATCCGAAAGTAGAGGTAGTAGCACCTACTTCAGCACCCATGTTACAGATCGTTCCTTTACCTGTTGCCGAAAGGGATTGAGCACCTTCACCAAAATATTCGATGATACACCCTGTTCCGCCTTTTACAGTAAGGATTCCTGCTACTTTCAGGATAACATCTTTTGCAGACGTCCATCCATTCATCTTACCGGTCAATTTCACCCCGATAAGCTTAGGCATTTTAAGTTCCCATGCCATTCCGGCCATTACATCAACCGCATCAGCACCTCCTACACCAATAGCTACCATTCCTAAACCACCTGCATTTACCGTGTGAGAGTCGGTACCGATCATCATACCTCCTGGGAAAGCATAGTTCTCTAATACCACTTGATGAATGATTCCAGCTCCCGGCTTCCAGAAGCCGATTCCATATTTATCACAAACAGAACTCAGGAAATTGAAAACCTCGGAGTTCTTGTTGATACCTTCTTGTAAATCTTTATCAGCACCTACTTTTGCCTGGATCAGGTGATCCGCATGAGCCGTTGAAGGAACCGCTACTTTAGCTTTCCCGGCCTGCATGAATTGTAAAAGAGCCATCTGCGCAGTGGCATCCTGCATGGCTACTCGGTCTGGTGCAAAATCTACATAAGAGTTTCCTCTTTCATATGCATGTGTAGCATTTCCTTCCCAAAGGTGGGTATAAAGGATTTTTTCTGAAAGGGTAAGAGGTTTTCCCACGATTTGTCTTGCCGCAGCAATTCTTTCAGGGTAGCGCTCGTACACTTTTTTGATCATATCAATATCAAAAGTCATATCTCTTAAATTAATGTGTTTACTTTTATATTATTGACAAGCCGAAGCATTAGTGACCCACCTGAACGAGCTCCTTGATAGGCGGAGCAAACTTAGTCAGGTCAATGCCTTCAACAGCAGTCTTGTATTCATCTATACTAGGGATTCTTCCAATGATGGCAGACAGAACCACAACAGGAGTAGATGCTAATAAAGATTCTCCTTTCTTACGCTCAGAATCTTCAACTACTCTTCCCTGGAAAAGACGGGTTGAGGTTGCCAATACGGTGTCTCCTTTGGCTGCTTTTTCCTGGTTCCCCATACAAAGGTTACAGCCTGGACGTTCAAGATACATCATATTTTTGTATTCAACACGGGCTTCTCCTTTAGGAGCATTATCATCAAATTCGAAGCCAGAATACTTTTGTAACAGATCCCAGTCTCCTTCTGCTTTTAATTCATCGATGATGTTATAAGTTGGTGCTGCAACAACAAGCGGAGCATTGAATTCCACTTTGCCTTGCTGTTTTTCAAGGTTTCTGAGCATTTGAGAAACAATTTTCAAATCTCCTTTGTGGACCATACAAGATCCCACAAATCCAAGATCTACTTTTTTCTCTCCTTTATAATAAGAAAGATCTCTGATGGTATCGTGAGTATATCGTTTGGAAACATCTTCGTTATTTACATCCGGGTCTGCAATCATCGGTTCTACGATCTCATCAAGATCAACCACTACTTCAGCATAATATTTAGCATTGGCATCAGGAGTTAAAGCTGGTTTTTCTCCGGATCTGATTTCTGCAATTCTCTTATCTGCTTTATTGATCAATCCTTGAAGAACCTGGTTTTTATTATCCATGCCCTTATCGATCATAATCTGGATTCTTTCTTTAGCAATTTCTAAAGATTCGATTAAGGTTTCATCCTGAGAAATACAAATGGAAGCTTTAGCTTTCATTTCTGCAGTCCAGTCTGTAAAGGTAAACGCCTGATCAGCTGGAAGTGTTCCGATATGAACCTCAATGATTCTGCCCTGGAATACATTCTCTCCGCCAAACTGCTTCAACATCTGAGCCTGAGTAGCATGAACCACGTCACGGAAATCCATGTGTTCTTTCATGTTTCCTTTGAACGTTACTTTTACAGATTCAGGGATTGGCATAGATGCTTCTCCTGTAGCTAATGCAAGAGCAACGGTCCCGGAATCGGCTCCGAAAGCAACTCCTTTAGACATTCTCGTATGAGAGTCACCACCAATGATAATCGCCCATTCGTCTACCGTAATATCGTTAAGAACTTTGTGAATAACGTCAGTCATTGAGTGGTATTCACCTTTCGGGTCACGAGCCGTGATCAAACCGAAATCGTTCATGAATTTCATTAATTTAGGAATATTGGCCTGTGCTTTTTTATCCCATACTGAAGCGGTGTGGCATCCTGATTGATAAGCACCATCCACGACAGGAGAAATTACCGTTGCCGCCATTGATTCCAGTTCCTGTGCGGTCATCAGACCTGTTGTGTCCTGAGAACCGACGATATTTACCTGTACACGAACATCAGAACCGGCATGTAATACTTTTCCCGGAGTTGTTCCAACGGCATTTCTGTTGAAGATTTTTTCAACAGCAGTCAAACCTTGTCCTTCGTGGGAAATTTCTTTTGATGGAGCAAAAACAACCGGAGCTTGAATTCCTAAAACTTTAGCTGCGAATGTTTGTAATTTTTTACCAAAGACGATGGCGTAAGAACCGCCTGCTCTGATGAATTCCATCTTTTGCGGAGTAAAGGACTTCGCAAGGTCAATCAATTCTTTATCTCCGTTATATAACTTTTTCTTTTTTGTATTGATCGTAAGAACTGTTCCTGTAGCTACCGAATAAGCCTCCTCAAGAACAACTTCGCCATTTTCATTAAGAACAGGGTTTCCGTTTTCGTCCACTTTCTTTACCCAGTTTTTAAGGTCGATACCGATACCTCCGGTAACATCCACTGTTGTAAGGAAAATCGGAGAAATGCCGTTGGTTCCTCCAACAATTGGAGCGATATTTACGAATGGTACGTAAGGGCTTGCTTGTTTACCCGTCCAAAGAGCCACGTTGTTTACTCCGGACATTCTGGATGAACCTACCCCCATTGTTCCTTTTTCAGCGATAAGCATTACGCTCGCATCAGGATGTTGTGCCTGTAGAGCTTTGATCTCTTCCTGTGCCTGAGGCGTAATCATACATTTCCCATGCAATTCACGGTCTGATCTTGAATGCGCCTGGTTACCCGGAGAAAGCAAATCTGTAGAAATATCTCCTTCACCAGCGATGAAAGTAACCACTTTAATTTCTTCAGCAACTTCCGGAAGTTTGGTAAAGAATTCAGCTTTGGCATAGCTTTCAAGGATTTCTTTTGCGATTTCGTTACCGCTATTGAATGCCTCCTTCAAACGGTTGGTGTCCGCTTCATAAAGGAAAACCTGTGTTTTAAGAACTTCAGCTGCCTGTTTAGCAATTCCCGCATCATTACCTAAAGCCAGATCTAATAATACTTCGATGGATTTACCTCCTTTCATATGAGATAACAATTCGAAAGCAAAAACCGGCGATATTTCTTCTACTATGGATTCACCAAGAATAATTTCTTTTAAAAATTGAGCTTTTACACCGGCAGCACTTGTAGTCCCGGGCAAAGTATTGTAAATAAAAAATTTAAGAGAATCGGCCCTGTGTTCATTACCTGAATCTTTAATTTGCGCAATAATTTCGCTTAATAATTCAGCACCATCAATCGGCTTTGGATGAAGCCCCTGGGTTTTTCTTTCTTCAATTTCTTTGATGTAATCCTTATAAATGTTCATAATAATAGAAATCTTTTCAATTTAAGTAGAATATAAGACCGTGGTTAGTAAGTATTAAAGTCAGTATAATCTACACTTTTTAATTGTGGGATAATATTCTGTTCCAAGTGATTATAAATGGGCTTTTCGAAATCATCAACCAATCAAAAATGATCCCAAAATTACGAAATTTTACTATTTTATAAAGATGAAATTATTTAGATTCTTTATAAATATGATTTTTATATTTTCTATTTTGGTCGTATTTTTGCAGGCAAATGATGAATATGAAAAAGACGTTTGGATTTTTATTGACTTTAATTTCGATTTTAATTTTTTCGCAGACCAAATCTGTGAAGAAATTACCGGTAAAAACGATTGCTAAAACGACTGTTAAAAAAAGCCCGGCACCCAAACCAAATCCGGATCTGATTCGCATCAATGAAGAGGTTCCTGTTTTGATTCCTCAAAAAAAAGATGACCAGTTCGGGTACATCAATCAGAAAGGGAAATTTATTATTCAGCCAGAATATCATATTGCTGTTTTCTTTGCGGAAGACTGTAATCTTTTGAATTCCCCGAACGAAAAAATAAGAAAGTTTGGAACAAAGCAGTATGCGACGGTAGAAAAAGATATGATCTCTTACAGGATCAATCAGGCAGGAAAAAAGGTTTATCAATACAAAACTTCCGACCTGGGAAAATGTAAAAGTGAATATAAGAAACAGCAATATCAGGCTTATATTTTAAATGGATTTTACGGAATCATTGAGCCTGCAAAATTCGTCAATGCCGCAGATTACAGGGATTATCAGATTTATCCTCAATATCAGTATTTGCATATTATGGAAGGGGATGATATTTCCAACCCGATGATCGTAGCGTCTCATAATGATAAGTTCGGAGTGATTGATGTGAATAATAAAGTGATCATTCCTTTTGAATATTCCAACATTAAAAGAAACTTCAGCTGGAAATTGGGCAAAATGTTTGAAGTAACCAAAGACGGACAGAACTATTATTATATTGATGCCAAGAATAAAGCATACTAAACCTGATCTTAGGTCATAAAGGCAAAACTATTGGTTTCCCGAAATCAAATATTTTTCGTAATTTTGCGGCTGAAATAAAGGGGTGCTGTAACAGGCTGAGATTATACCCGATGAACCTGAACGGGTAATGCTGTTTAGGGATACATTTAAAATAATTGATAGATGGTCTGATAAGCATCAATTATCATTCATTACTGATCAATTATATCATAATCGCCCCTTTTATTCATTAAATTTTAAAATTTATAGAATGAAAGGATTTGTTTTTTTAGGGCTTACCGCCAGCTCTATGATTTTTGCCCAGACTCAGGGTACGGATTCTCTGAAGATCAGGGAAATTGAAGCGATTAATTTTACCAAAAGACTTCCTGTAGCTAAAGAGATTATCAATGTTCAAAGAGATGTAGACAGCAGAAATCTTGGACAGGACTTACCCATACTTCTGAAAAATCAAACTTCTATTATTTCCACATCCGATGCAGGAAACGGAATTGGATATACAGGTTTTAGAATCCGTGGTGTAGGTGGAAGCGGAATTAATGTTATGATGAACGGTGTTCCATACAACGATTCCGAAAGTCAGGGTACTTTTTTTGTGAATGTACCGGATTTAACAAGTTCTGCTTCTCAAATTCTTATTCAAAGAGGGGTAGGAACTTCCAATAATGGAGTTTCTGCATTCGGAGCAAGTATTAATGTGATTTCTAAGGAACCGGAAGAGAAGTTTTATTTTAAAACGGATGACAGTTACGGATCATTCAATACCTACAAATATTCCGCAGAAGCAGGTTCGGGAAAATTCTGGAAAGACAGACTTTCCGTAATGGGAAGATATACCCATATTCATTCTGACGGATATATAGACAGGGCTTCTTCTGATCTGCATTCTTATAATTTTACCGCATTGTTCGAAGAAGGAAAAACAAAACTTCGTTTGATGGCTTTTGGAGGGAAAGAGAAAACCTATCAGGCTTGGAACGGAATTGATAGGGAAAGATGGGAGACTGATCCGAAATTCAATATTTCCGGGGCTATTTATGATGCCAATTGGGAAAATATCGTTGGATTTTATGATAATGAAACGGATAATTACAGGCAAAACCATTATCAGCTGTTTTGGGAGCAAGGGATCAGTGGAAACTGGAATTTAGAAACCACGTTGCATTATACCAAAGGGAAAGGATATTATGAAAACTACAAACAGGGAGATCCTTTTTCAAGATATAATTTACCAGATATTATTGAGGGTGGACAAACAATAGAATATTCAGATTTTATCAGAAAAAAATGGCTGGATAATGATTTCTACGGATTGGTTTCCACGCTTTACGGAAAGTTTGATCATCTGGATCTTAATTTCGGAGTCGTTGCCAATCAATATTACGGAAGGCATTTCGGAAATGTGACGGGTGTTTTTTATCCGGAAATAGACGAACATGAATATTACAGAAACCGTTCTGTGAAAAATGAAGCTGCCGGATTTGCAAAGGCTTTGATCAGGATAAATAAATTTGAATTCTTCGGAGATTTACAGCTTAGACATATTGATTACGATACGAAGATCATCACACAAGGAGATGACGAAGGAGCGGATTTAGATAAAAACTGGTTATTTTTCAATCCAAAAGCCGGAATCAATTATAATATAGGAAAAGGAAAGGTATTTATTTCCTATGCACATGCTCATCGTGAACCGAATAGAGATGATTTGTTTGCCAATAATGATACGGAAGCTGAAAAACTTCACGACTTTGAAGCCGGAATTGAAAAGCAGTTCGGAATAGTATCTTTAACAGCCAATCTGTATTATATGTATTATGTGAACCAGTTGGTTTTAACAGGAGAGCTTAATAACGTAGGGGCGTTTATCAGGGCCAATTCCGGGAAAAGCTACAGAAGAGGAATTGAGGTGGGTGCATTGGCCAAGCTTTCCAAACAATGGGAAGTTTCAGGAAATTTGACTTTGAGCCAGAACAGGAACCTGGATTTTAAAATCGAAGATGAAACAGGAGTTAAAGATCTGGGAAATACACAGACGTCCTTTTCTCCGGATGTGATCGCAAATCTGGGATTAAAGTTTAATCCGACTAAAAATTTCCAGTTTGCCTTGATGAATCAGTATGTTGGAAAACAATATTTGGATAATACGGAGAATAAGGAACTTCAGTTGAAAGATTATTTCCTTACGGATTTTAATGCTCAGTATCAGTTCAAAATTGCCAATAACGATGTAGCATTAAAATTATTGGTCAATAACCTGTTCAATAAAAAATATGTCAATAATGGAGCGGTTTGGGATGGAGCGCCTTACTATTTTTCACAGGCCGGAACAAATTTCATGTTCGGGATCAGCTGGAAAATCCAATAACAATACAACAGATATTTTATATTTCAAATAGTAAAATAGAAGTTAGATTAAATTTTTATCAAAGACTGTTTCGACAGTCTTTTTTTCATGGCAAGAATGTCATAAAAAGTCATGAAAAAGTTTTAAATTTGCTGCCAAATGAATATTTCGGCTTACATTCTCGAATATCTGAAACAATTTGGTACTGTTACAGTTCCGGGTTTTGGTGTGTTTCATCTGGAAAATTCCAAAGCGATCATCAATACGGAAAACGGGAGTATACTTCCTCCTTCCAGTCAGATCGCTTTTACTTCCGATTATGAAGTGCAATCTGATGAACTGGTGTCATTTATAAGCGATCAGAAACAAACTTCAACAGAGTCTGTGAAAAACGAACTGTTAATTCAGACTGATTTCTGGAAGAAAAGACTTCAGGCAGATCTGTTGTTGGAAATCCAGAATCTGGGGACCATTTACATTGAAGATGGTGATACTCATTTCAAGGGAAACCGCTTACAGATGGATCATCCGGATTATTACGGATTGGAAGAAATCAGGATTTCAGATATTAATACAACCGGAATTCCCGGGAAAAAGAATGTAGAAGAAGATTACCGGTTCAATAAGTCAATTCTGTGGGCCTTTCTTTTCATTATCCCTGCCTTAGGGCTTGTTTGTTTAGCCTACACACAGCAGGAGCTCCTATTCGGAAAAAAATCTTTCGATACTATTTCCGTACAGACCAAAACGCACAGGATCGTAAAAGATACAGTAAAAATTAAAAAAGATTCCGCACAGATGAAAATGTCTGATTCTTTGAAAAAAGATTCAGCAGTAGTACCTGTCGCAAAAAAAGGTGCCGGAAACCAGATATCCAAAAACACTAAGATTAATAAATGGCAAAAGTAAAAACAGCGTCAGAATCTCTGACTATTATGACCAATATTGTACTTCCTAACGAGACAAACTCTTTAAGAAACCTTTTCGGAGGTGAGCTTTTAGCGAAAATGGACAGATGTGCTTCCATTTCCGCTGCAAGACATTGCGAGAGAAGAGTGGTAACTGCTTCTGTGAACCACGTTTCCTTTAATCATCCGATTCCGGAAGGCGGAGTTGTGGTTTTGGAGTCAAAAGTGTCAAGAGCATTTTCAACTTCCATGGAGGTTTATGTGGATGTTTGGTTGGATGACCCAATCAATCAGAAGAAAATCCATACCAATGAAGGAATCTATACTTTTGTTGCAGTAGATGAATTCAACCGTCCTATTCCGATCCCGGAAATGGTTCCTGAAACGGAGGAGGAAAAATCCAGATTTGATGCTGCTTTCCGTAGGAAAGAGCTCTCGTTGATCCTTTCCGGAAGAATGAAGCCTTTGGAATCTGTAGAGCTTAAAAAACTTTTCCAGGAGCCTAGCTAATCCAAATACAAGTTTAGACAACTTCATGAATAGTCTTTGCTAAGTGCTAAAGCTCTTGCGAACTTTAAAAAAAGCAGCTTATCATGAATCTTTGTAGACTTTGCGTTTAAAGTAAAAATGAAAATTCTTCTTTTAGATAAAAACCATCCTCTTATTACAGAACAGCTTTTAGCCAAAAGCTTTATGCTGGAAGAGGATTTTACTTCTTCCTATGATGAGGTCTGTGATAGCATTGAAAATTATGACGGAATTATCATCAGAAGCCGTATTCCTTTAGATAGAAACTTTTTAGAAAAGGGCAAAAATCTGAAATTTATTGCGAGAGTGGGAGCCGGTATGGAAAATATTGATGTGAAAGCAGCTCAAGAATTGGGTATCCAATTGATCAATTCGCCGGAAGGAAACAGGGATTCTGTAGCAGAACATGTAGTGGGAATGTTATTGATCCTGATGAACCGCCTTTTTATCGCTTCGCAGGAAGTAAAAAATGGCATCTGGAAACGTGAAGAGAACAGAGGAGATGAACTATTGGGAAAAACGGTGGGACTTATCGGGTACGGAAATATGGGAAAAGCTACGGCCAAGAGATTTTCCGGATTTGGTTGCAATGTGATTTTCCATGATATTCTTCCCGATCTTTCGGATGAATTTGCCACTCAGGTTACATTGGAAGAATTAAAAAGCAGGGCCGATATTATAAGTCTGCACATACCTTTGACCGCCGAAACTCACTATCTAATCGATGAAAAATTCATTGCAGAAATGAAAAATAACTTCTATTTCATCAATACGGCAAGAGGAAAAAATGTAGAAACTAAATATTTAGTTGAGGGGTTGAAGGCCGGGAAAGTAAAAGGAGCCTGTCTTGATGTTTTGGAATATGAAAAATCTTCATTTGAACACCTGGAAACGGAAAATGATGATCTGAAATTTCTTTTGGATTCTGAGAAGGTCATTGTAACACCTCATATTGCCGGATGGACCCATCAGAGCAAAGAAAAGCTGGCTCAGGTGATCGTAGATAAAATTATAGCGTCATATGGTTAGTAAAGAAAGCTAGAAGCAGAGAAAGATAAGTTTCATTCGTTAGTTTTACTTAGGTATTTCTTAGCTTTCTTAGCTCTTTTCAGCTTGTCACATTTTGAAGCGTAATCCTTTTTATGTTAAATAATTCATAATGTCATACGAACTATTTACTATTTATTTTGAGTTTTATTAAATTGCTGCTCATTTTTTTGAACTCATGAAGAAGCTTAATCTTGCGCTGGTTGTAACCGCAATTATATTCCTTTTTTCCTGTAAAAATAAATCCGAATCGAATGAATCCGTAGCTGCAGCCACTCAGCTTCCCAATTTCGGAAATGTGGAGCTGGATAAAGTATTTACAAAATCAGATAACAATCTTTCGAATAAAGATTCCATTGTTCGTTTTATCGACAAATATTATAAAACCATCTGGGAAGGGAGTGATCTGAGCGGTGGAATATTAGTGGCAAAAGGGGATGAGATCCTGTATGAAAATTACAGAGGCTTCGGAAGGGAAGGAAACCAGATGCCAATCGGCAAAACTACACCGCTACACGTAGCTTCGGTTTCCAAAACGTTAACGGCAATGGCCATGATGAAGCTGGTGGAGGCAGGAAAGATCAAATTAACGGATAACCTTTCAAAATATTTTCCGGGTTTCCCATATCCGAATGTTACGGTTCAGACTTTGTTGGATCAAAGAAGCGGGCTTCCTAAGTACGAATATTTTATTACCAAGATTCAGCCTGCCCCTGCGGAACTTTCAAAGCCGTATCTGACGAATCAGGATATTCTGAATATGATCATCCAATACAAACCTGAATTAGCCAGGGATACAGACACAGGTTTTATGTATTGTAATACCAATTTTGCCCTATTGGCCTTATTGATAGAAAAAGTAACCAAAATGCCTTTTCCCGAGGCAATGAAAGAAATGGTTTTTACGCCGCTTAAAATGAATGACAGCTATGTTTTTCAGGAAAAAGATATCTCTACTGCGGCACAATCTTTTTATTACGGAGGGAACCGTTTGTACCCTTTAGACAGGTTGGACCTTATTTATGGTGATAAAAATGTATACACTACTCCAAGAGATTTATATAATTTTTCCAAGGCCATGTTTTCAAAAGACTTTCTGAACCCGGATCTTATGGAAATGGTATTTACGCCTTATAGCAATGAAAAAGCGGGGGTGAATAATTATGGACTGGGGTTCAGGATGAAAATCTTCGATAATGGAGAAAAGCTGACCTATCATAACGGTTGGTGGCACGGGACCAATGCCGTTTTTGCTCATTTGCTGAAATCAAAGGTAACAATTGTGGCGATTGGGAATAAATACTCCAATAGAGTCTACACCGCACTTGCGCTATCAGGACTTTTTGAAAATTTTCCTGTACAGAAAGATAAACTACATAGCATCATGAATGATCGTCAGGATTCTCTGAAAAGTGAACATGAAGTTTTTGGAGAATAATGTTTACTTTTGCTCAAACATCTTCATGAAAAAACTTTTTCTATTATTCATTATCGTTTTTCTTGTACAGTCTTGTGCAAGGGTAGGATCCCCCGTAGGAGGTCCTAAAGATTCTTTGGCGCCTAAGTTCTTAAGCTCTAATATTGATACAACAAGAGTAAATGTTCCGAGAGATATCAAAGAATTGCGCCTTGATTTTGATGAATATATTACCCTGAAAGACATCAATAAAAACCTGAATATTTCTCCGCCCATCAAGAAGATGAAGCGTATCCTTCCTTCCAATATTGCCAATAAATATATTCTGATCCAATGGGAAGATACATTGCAGGCTAATACCACCTATAACTTCAATTTTGGAAATGCAATTGCAGACAATAATGAAGCTAATATTCTGCGTTATTTCAACTTTGCTTTTTCAACGGGAGAAAAATTAGATGATCTATACATCAGTGGGGAAATCAAAGATGCGCTTGCGATTAAAAAGCAGACGACAAATACAGATAACAAACTTGTAGTAGGCTTGTATCAGGTTAAAGATACTATCAATTATAGAGAGAAGCCTTATTATATTACAAAAGTTGATGATGATGGATATTATGAGCTCAATTATTTGTCAAAGGGAAAATATAAGATCCTAGCTTTTGAAGATGAAAACGGGAATTCCATGTATGATCCGGGAAAAGAAAAGATTGGCTTTCAGAAAGAGACCGTAGATTTAGAGAAATCTATTTCAGGGTTGAATTTAAAGGTTTATCCATCCAAGAAGCCTGTGAAATATTTAGAAATGAAAGAATCTCCGGGTGGCATAACCATGATTTTTGAAGGAAAACCTGAGAACGTAAAAGTGGTTTCCCTGAATGACAAACTTAAAGATATTAAAGTAACCCACCGCCCGAAATCGGATACTGTGAATATTTGGTTTGATGCCGTAAAAAGTGATGTGGGGCAGACAACCACAGAGAATTTAAAGTTCGGATATAACGCAGGCCAAAAGAAAGATACGCTTTATAATGCATCGTTGTTTTATAAGTACAATGCTAAAAATGCAATGGATATTGAAAACAGGGAAGCAGGCGTATTACCTCCGAAATCTGATTTCAAGATCACTTCCACCTATATTATTGATAAAATAAATACAGAAAAATGGGTGCTTAAAAGTGATAGCTTAACAACCCAGCAGTTTACGGCCAAAATCTCAGAAACCAATCCGTACCAGATTCTGATACAGTCTGACTTTGTTGCAGGAAAAAAATATCAGCTTACCGTGCCTAAAGAAACGATCTCTTCATTCTATGCTAAAAATTCCGTTTCCAAGCGTTTTGATTTTGAATTTGACAAAGTAGAAAATTATGGAAGCTTAGCTTTTACGCTTCAGAATGCACCATCCTCGAACTATTGGATTCAGTTGTTGGATTCATCGGAAAAAGTTCAGTATCAGAAATATACAAAAGGAGAGAATGTCAAGTTTGATATTGTTAAGCCTGCAGAATATATTGTTAGGATCCTGGTAGATAATAATGATAATAAGTATTGGGATGAAGCTGATTTTGCAAACGAAACCTTTGCGGAAGATTCTTATGTCTTCTATAAAATTGCTATTGTAAGACCATTATGGGATTCTGTTGAGAGTTGGGATTTGAAGGATACAAGAACGTTGGAAAGCCCTAAAGGTGCGACTCCTAATAATAATACTCCTAAGTCTAATATCCAGTCCCAGCCTGGCAGAACTCTGGATAAACCTTTGCAATCACCCAATTTGAATAATAATGTAAGGTCAGAGAAGCCCCTCTTGACGCCTGTGAAATAGGATGAAAAATCTTAAACAAATTGTATTCTGGAGTCTGGCTGGCTTTGCAATCATACAGTTTATCCCTGTAGATAGGGTAAATAAGCCTTTGAATCATAAAATTAATTTCACGGATTCGAAAAAGACACCGGAGAAGATTAAGCGGTTAATTAAAGGAGCATGTTACGATTGTCATTCAGATGAAACCATTTACCCGAAATATGCATATATCGCACCTGTTTCGTGGTCTGTGAAAAGCCATATCAATGAAGGTCGGGAACACCTTAATTTCTCTGTCTGGGAGACTTACAACAAAGATTTAAAAACCAATATGCTTACGAAATCCATTCAGACCATTCAGAATAAGACAATGCCAATGCCTGGTTATGTAGTGTATCATCAAGAAGCTAATCTTACTGAAGCGGAAAGAACATTGCTGATCAATTATTTTCAGGAAATCCTAAAATCTAAGGACTACTAATCTTAAAATATAGTGCCCGCAGACTTCACGAATTTACACAAATATCATATGAAGTAACATCTGCGTCATCTGCAAAATCAGCGAAAAAAATAAAAATCCCACCAATTTCACAAGTTATCACAGTATTCATATTCATAAACATCTGGGTCCATCTGTGAAATCCGTGGGAATAAATTATATGCTCTTCAAATACTCCTCAAAAAACCTCTTCTGGGAATCAAATGCAATATCATCCGGATTCAGCTCCTTTAAAGGTATCCAAATAGCCTGTGAGATCTCAGAAAGGTCAAGATTCACTTCAAACTTTTCGTCCACCTTATATTCATAAAAAAGATCAATCGTATTATAATCGATCTCTTTATATTGGTAAATGTTGGGTAAGCTTGTTAAATATTTTAAATTTGAAATATCAATATCCAGTTGGAGTTCTTCAAAAAGTTCCCTTTTGCAGGTTTCTTCTGCAGTTTCTTTCGGATCAACAAATCCTCCTGCCAGGTCCAGTTTGCCTTTTTTAGGATCCCTGTTTCTTCTTGTAAGGTATACTTCATCGCCGCATCGTATCACAACAGCAACGGCGCCGGCAACATTATTATAAAGGGTAAAATTACAATTGGGACAGCTCCATTTCTTTTCGCCGTCCCAATGTAAAGATTCTTTGCCACAACTGGGGCAATATTTCAATAATTTCATCTGGATATAATTATTTTTTCAAACGTCAGATGGAACTTTGTTTCATTGAGCAATATTAATATTTCTCGGATGATAACTCAAAATTACATCCCGAAGTTCTTCTGTTTTCAAATGAGTATAGATTTCCGTAGTCGTTATACTCGAATGCCCCAGCATTTCCTGGATGTATCGCAAATCTGCGCCATTTTGCAGTAAATGGGTTGCAAATGAATGCCTGAATGTATGAGGTGAGATCTTTTTACTTACCCCGGCTTTATCAGTAAGTTCCTTGATGATAAGAAAAACGATAACCCTGGACATGGATGTCCCCCTGCTGTTCAGAAACAAGATATCTTCGTACTTCTTATTGATTTTATTCTTAGAACGTACCTCATCAATATAGCTCTTCAATAATTCGGCGGTATAATCAGCAAGCGGAACAAATCGGGTTTTATTACCCTTGCCGTTCACTTTGATATAATTTTCCTGGAAATTGATGTTTGAAATTTTTAATTCAATAAGTTCCGAAACACGAAGTCCACATCCGTAAAGAACCTCAATGATGCATTGGTTTCTTTTTCCCAGATCCGAATTAACTTCTATGGCACCGATAATTTTATTGATATCAGGCAGGCTTAAAGTATCCGGAAGATATAAACCTAATTTAGGGCCTTCAAGTAATGCGGCCGGATTGTCTTCACGGAATTCATCTTCGAGTAAGAATTTAAAGAAAGCTTTAATGGATGAAATCCATCTTGCCTGTGATCTTTCACTGAACTTTTGTTTGGAGAGGTTGAAAATATACTCCTGTAAATTTTCGTATCCAATTTTATCTGGACCGACGTTTGCCAGATCTTCTTCTGCGTATTCTTTTAATTTTTTAATGTCTCGTACATACGCATCGAGAGTGTTTTCTGAAAAATTTCTTTCAAATCTGAGAAAAATTTCAAAATCCTTAATTTTTTCATCCCAAGTCATTGTGTGCTTATTTTTTTAATTCATTGTCCGAAATTTGCTCTATTTCAATATGATGGTTTCTTAAAAATGATATTCCGTCATCGTCTGAATATTCATTAATGTAAACTAACCGGGTAATTCCTGCCTGTAAAATCAGTTTGCTGCATTCTTTGCACGGAGAAAGCGTTAAATATAACGTTGCTCCTTTTGCTGACTGGGTGGAAGCTGCTAATTTTAAAATAGCATTGGCTTCAGCATGCAGTACATACCAGTGCGTTTTTCCCTCTTCATCCTCACAGCAGTTTTCAAATCCTGAAGGAGTACCATTGTAACCATCTGAAATAATCATCCTATCTTTTACGATAAGAGCCCCTACCTGCTTTCGTTTACAGTAGGAGAGCTTTGCCCATTCCTGGGCCATTTTTAGATAAGCTTTATCAAACTTATTCATAACCTCAGCATTGTTTTTTTTCGAAATAATTTTGTATTAAGGGCTTAGAAGTTAGGCTTTCTTTTTTCCATAAAAGCAGCCACTCCTTCTTTTTTATCATCTAATTCAAAAAGCTCACCGAAATACTGAATTTCTGTTTCAAAGCCTTTATCCGTATCTGATAAATTAACGGCATGTATTGCCTTAGTTATTGCCATTGGTGAATTCTGGGCAATATGATTTGCTAACTCTTTTGTTTTGGTTAATAATTCTGTAACAGGGTATACTTCGTTAACCAATCCGATCTCTTTAGCTCGCTGAGCAGGGATCATTTTGGCTGAGAAGATCATTTCATTGGCAAGTCCTTTTCCGATAAGTTTTGGTAATCTTTGCGTTCCTCCGTATCCCGGGATTAATCCTAAGGTAACTTCAGGGAGACCCAACTTAGCATTTTCCGATGCATATCTGATGTGGCAAGCCATAGCAAGCTCAAGACCTCCGCCCAATGCAAAACCATTAACGGCTGCAATAACGGGCTTTGTCATATTTTCAATTTTATTGAAGAGTGTATTTTGTCCATTTCTTGCTAATTCTTCAGCTTTTTCCTGTCCAAAATCACTAAATTCCTTAATATCTGCTCCGGCAACAAAAGATTTTTCTCCGCTTCCTGTAAGAATGATTACTCTACATGATACGTCAGAATTCAATACATCCAGTGCCGAACTTATTTCCTGAATGGTCTTTGCATTCAATGCATTTAAACTTTCAGGTCTGTTTATGGTAATAATAGATATTTTATCTTCCTTTTCTAATAATATATTTTGGTAACCCATTTTCAACTTTCAAATACAATCGGCTTGCAAATTATAAATTTTTTGTAAAAAAAAGGAAAAAATATTGATTTTTTTTCCTTATTATGTGATTATTTATTTTATATGATTACTTAGAATGATTCATCATATTCGCATCAATATTAATATTTAGTTGCAAAGCTACTTTCATGCCAAGCTCAATATTGGCTCTGAAAAAATGGCATAACTGTCGGTTGATGATTTCATTTTTCTTTGGACCGTCGATTGCTTTCATACTTTCAACGATATTATGAACAAGATGTTCCCTGTCTTCGGTGTTCATTGCTTTAGTATATAACAGGCCAGGCTGCGTATAATGATCATCATCATTATCATTCCTGTTATAATGAGCTACATGATAACTGTCCAGCTCATATTCGAAGTTTTTATAGGAAGCATCAGGCTTGATGTCGTCAAAGCTATTCGGATGATAATTCGGCTGATCTCCGTAATCTCTGGAATCTGCCATAAACCCGTCTCTTTGATAATTGTTAACCGCAAACGGGCAGCGGTTGACTTCCAGCTGATGGGCATTTACGCCTACCCTGTATCGATGCGCATCGGGATAAGAGAACAATCTTCCCTGCAGCATTTTATCGGGAGAGAAACTGATGCCATTGATTAAATTGCTTGGAGAAAATGTAGATTGCTCCACATGAGCGAAGTAGTTGATAGGAATTTCATTCAATTCCATTTCACCTACTTCAATCAAAGGGAAATCACTTTGAAACCAAACTTTAGTAATGTCGAAAGGATTCCATCTGAATTCTTTGGCCTGCTCTTCCGTCATGACCTGGATATACATTGTCCATTTCGGAAAATCTCCATTTTCTATAGCATTGCAAAGGTCTTCTTGGGCAAAATCCGGATTTTCACCGGCCATTTTTACGGCTTCTTCATTGGTGAAGTTTTTGATGCCCTGCTTGGTTTTTAAATGGAATTTAACCCAAAACCTTTCGTTATCCGCATTAATCATAGAGTAGGTGTGAGACCCAAAGCCATGCATATGCCGGTATCCATAGGGTGTTCCCCTGTCGGACATCAGAATTAAAACCTGATGAAGTGACTCCGGATTCAAGCTCCAGAAATCCCACATCATAGTAGCGCTTTTTAAATTGGTTTTCGGAACTCGTTTTTGGGTATGAATAAAATCCGGGAATTTCTTAGCATCCTTAATAAAGAAAACCGGAGTGTTATTTCCTACTAAATCCCAGTTTCCGTCTTCAGTATAGAACTTTAGGGCAAAACCTCTGGGATCTCTTGCCGTATCAGCACTGCCTTTTTCTCCGCCTACGGTTGAAAAGCGAGCAAACATCCTGCATGAATTTCCGATATTGGAAAATAATTGGGCTTTCGTGTATTTTGTGATATCATGCGTTACAGTAAACTTTCCATAAGCTCCACTACCTTTTGCATGTACAATTCTTTCGGGGATTCTCTCTCTTACAAAATGGGCCAGATTCTCCTGAAGGATAAAATCTTGTAAAAGCACTGGTCCTCTTGGTCCTACCGTCTGGGAATCCTGATGTTCATAATAAGGAGCTCCGTTGCTTGATGTTAATTTTTTAGAATCCATATAGTATGATTTGAATAATAATTCTGCCTTTTCAAAGGTAGTAGTTAAACATAATAAATATCAAATTTACTTGAATTTTTAATTGCTAATAGCAAAAACGTTATATCTTTGTAATAGATAATATTAATCAGATGAACATTCAGCAATTGGAGTATCTTATCGCTGTAGATAAGTATAAACATTTTGGGAAAGCCGCGCAGGCGTGCTTTATTACACAGCCTACTTTAAGTGCAATGATACAAAAATTCGAAGATGAACTGGATGTAAAGGTTTTCGACAGGACAACGCATCCCATCCGTACAACGGATGTGGGCTTACAAATCATTGATCAGGCGAAGGTAATTATAGAATCTGTCAATGAACTAAAGAACAAAGCCAACCTTTTGAACAATATTTTAGGAGGTACTATTAATATAGGAATTATCCCGACTGTTTCGTCTTTCATTTTACCTACGGAGATCTTCAAATTTTTGGAGGAAAATCCGAAAATCCAGATGAACGTAAAAGAGATGACCACTGATAATATTATCAAATCTTTAAAGGCCGGGGAGCTGGACGCGGGAATTATTTCCACGCCTTATGACAGCGCTGATGAATTCTACCAGGATTTCCTGTTCAATGAAGAGCTGATGATCTATAGCTCCGATACAGAGGCTAATAAAAAGAATTCATACATTATCCCGGAAGAACTGAATGTGGAAAAAGTATGGCTTCTTGAAGAAGGGAACTGTCTAAGAAATCAATTTGAAAATATCTGCCATCTGAAAGAAAATACGTTGAAGCCGAAAAATTTGGATTTCCTTGCGTCTAATATTCAGACCCTGGTGCACATGGTAGATAAAGTGGGCGGGATCAGTATTTTGCCTGAATTGGCATTAAGTCAGCTTTCTGAAAAGCAGAAGGAAAATGTTTTCAGGTTTAAAAAGCCTTTCCCTTACAGAGAAATCAGTATTATTTATTATAAACCGACTTTCAAACAGAAGATTATTGATGAATTAGCGAATTCTATCAAAGCTTCTTTAAAGGAAAAGTTGAATTATAATCAAAGTCCAAAAGAATATGTAAGCATAAAGCCACAATAGTTTCTATCTCATAAAGTGATATAAATCATTAATTTAAAGAAAATTATAAATAGCGGTTAAAAATTTGAGTATTAGAAAAATAGTGCTTAAATTTGCCAACGTTTATTAAACGAGGAAAAATTTGACCTGATTGCAACCTCTATAAAAAAATGCTAAAACAGTATTCTTTTTTGAGCTTTCTAGGCAATTATTTCATATTTTTCTTCACTCATTTTTTAATTAAAAACAAAAGAATAATATGTCTTATTTATTTACATCTGAATCTGTTTCAGAAGGACATCCGGATAAAATTGCCGATCAAATTTCCGATGCATTAATTGATCATTTTCTAGCATACGATAAAAATTCAAAAGTAGCTTGTGAAACTCTTGTAACAACAGGACAGGTGGTTTTAGCAGGAGAGGTGAAGTCTGATGCTTACCTTGATGTACAAACTATTGCAAGGGATGTTATCAATGGAATCGGTTATACAAAAGGAGAGTATATGTTTAATGGAGATTCTTGCGGAGTGATTTCTGCTATTCATGAACAGTCTCCGGATATTAACCAGGGTGTTGATAGAGCGGTAGTGGATGAGTCCTTCGAAGGTAAAGCCAATGCCCAGGGTGCAGGTGACCAGGGGATGATGTTTGGTTATGCCACGAATGAAACAGCTAACTATATGCCGTTAGCTCTGGATTTGGCACATACGATCCTTAAAGAGCTTTCTGCAATCAGAAGAGAAAATAAAGAGATCACTTACCTTCGTCCGGATGCAAAAAGCCAGGTAACAATTGAGTACTCTGATGATCATAAGCCTGTTAGAATTGATTCTATTGTAGTTTCCACTCAGCATGATGATTTCGGGACTGAAGAAGAAATGTTGAACAAGATCCGTGAAGACATTAAAAATATTCTGATTCCTAGAGTGGTGGCTCAGCAGACGGAAGAAATCAAAGCTCTATTCAATGATCAGATTAAATATCACATCAACCCTACAGGGAAATTCGTAATCGGAGGACCTCACGGAGATACGGGTCTTACAGGAAGAAAGATCATCGTTGATACTTATGGTGGAAAAGGAGCTCACGGAGGAGGTGCGTTTTCAGGAAAAGATCCTTCCAAAGTAGACCGAAGTGCTGCATATGCCACAAGACATATTGCTAAGAACTTAGTAGCTGCGGGGGTTGCTGATGAAGTTTTAGTACAGGTTTCTTACGCGATCGGTGTTGCTGAACCTTGTGGTTTATATATCAATACATACGGAACATCAAAAGTAGATCTTCATGATGGAGAGATTGCTAAGAAGGTTTCAACTATTTTTGATTTGAGACCATACGCTATTGAGCAGAACCTTAAATTAAGAAATCCGATTTATCAGGAAACCGCTTCTTATGGACATATGGGAAAAGAGCATTATGTAGCTGATAAAACCTTCAACAAAGGCCAAAAGAATGAGATTACTCTGGAAGGACTTGAATTCTTTACCTGGGAGAAGCTGGACAAAGTAAACGAAATTAAAGCTGCTTTCGGAATTTAATTTTCAGCTTTTAATAATAAACGACTGCTTTATCCTACAGATAAGGCAGTTTTTTTTATTTTTACATTTAAATAAAATGATATGATGGTGAACTTCCGTTTGGCAATGGCCGTTTTGCTTGTGTTTTTCTTAGGGAACTTCTCAAAGGCCCAATATACAATGCATAAGATGATTAATGTGGGATATGTATATCAAAACCAGAGTTTTGGGGAAGTAGGGGGTAAATTGCTTTTTTTGAAGAACGATGATGTAATATATAGATTGGGAGGTTCCGCACTTATGGGATCAGCTAACTCCCAATTTGCTATTATGCCGAAATTACAGGCAGATGTATTGCTTAATTTTGAAAAGAATGTAGATTTTTATCATTCCTATTACTTTTTAATCGGAGCCGAAGGAACGAATAAATATGTGGCTCCCAAAGTTGGTGTTACCCTTTTTGGCATCCTGGACCTCACCGGTGGCTATGCTTTTCCTATCGGAGATGCGGAATTGAACGGTAAACAATTGAAAGGATTGAATGTTAATTTCACACTAAATATCCCTACTGTATTCATTCACGATATGTTTAAATGATTTTTTTTAATTATTTTTTGGAAAATATTAATAATAGGTTAACAGTTATTAAAATTTTATTATATTTACATCCATAAAAATCGTACCGCCTATTGATTAGACTTTACTCTAAAGAATTGTTTTGTATTTACAATTGAAGCCAGATAAAATATCTGGAAGATACATTGTCTACAAATTTTTTATTGAGAAGAAAGTTATGAAATCAAAATCGGATAGCCTACTAATTTCCCTTTACCAGAAAGGAGACGAAGAAGCATTATCAACGCTTATTCATCGTCATCAGAGAGAGCTGTTTACATTCATTTTTTACAAAATTAATGATGAAGACCTTGCTAATGATGTTTTTCAGGACACTTTTATGAAAATCATCATCATGCTGAAAGAAGGACGTTACAACGAAGAAGGTAAATTCATTCTTTGGGCCAAAAGAATCGCCCATAATCTTATCATCGACCACTTCAGATTAAAAGCGAAAAACATTAAAGTTTCGGAGACTACTTTTGAAACGGATGAGTATTCTATTTTTGATCTGATCCGGGAGCCTTCTGAAAATATCGAAGACCAGCTGGTGACCAACCAGATTCAGGAAGACTTACTAAGAATGCTGCAATTCCTGCCGGAAAATCAACAGGAAGTGATTAAGCTGAGATTTTTTGACGGACTAAGTTTTAAGGAAATTGCAGATCATACCAACATGAGCATCAATACAACCTTGGGAAGAGTGCGATATGCATTAATAAACCTGAGAAAAATCATGGATGAGAATAATATTATACTAACAAGATAATAATTATTAATATTTCTCGTTTTAAGGAAAAACATTCACTCGCCTATGAGAAAAAATGATTCCCTAAAAGAGAAAACTTTGAAACCAAAAAAACAAACAATTGATTTTTTGCTTAACTTTTCAAAGAACTTGGAAGTTGTTAAGACCAAGAATAAGAATTATCCGATTTCCAAAAATTAAAATTATTAATTTTGTGCTGTATGAAAATTCAGCACATTTTTTTTGACCTCGACAACACCCTTTGGGATCATCGCAAGAACGCTTATCGTACCATCAAAGACCTTTTCGAAAAACAGGAAATTACGTTACAGTACCATATTGATTTTGAAGAATTTCATAGTGTTTATCATGAAATTAATGAAGCATTGTGGGAAAAGATCAGAGACGGGATTATTGGCAAAGAGTATTTAAGAAAGCATCGTTTTTATGATACTTTTAAGCATTTTGGCGTTGATAATGAGGAGCTTTCTCTATATTTTGAAGAGCATTTTCTTGATAAAATTCTTAATCATAACGAATTGGTGGAAGGAACAAAAGCTATTTTGGAATATCTGAAATCAAAAGGATATACTTTGCATGTGATCTCCAATGGTTTCCAGGAAGTAACGGAGAGAAAGTGCCTTTTATCCGGGATTGCAAAATATTTTAATACGATTACCAGTGCGGATTCTGTAGGCGTAAGAAAACCCAATCCTGCTATTTTTGAATATTCTTTAGGGCTTTCCAATGCTAAAAGAGAAGAAAGTATTTTAATTGGTGATGACTGGGTTGCAGATGTGGTAGGAGCACAAAGTTTCGGAATGGATGTCATTTTCTTTGATGCTCTGAATGAAAACAGGGAAGAGGAGGGGTTAAAGACCATCAAACAACTTTTACAGATAAAAAACTATTTATAATATGAAAATTCAAAATGAAAATGCAACACCCGCTTCCTCTTTAAAAGGAATCAATATAATCTTTTTCGGTTTGCTTTTAGGGATGGTTGCGATGGGAAGTATGATTTATATAACGAACCCTACGGAAAATTTTAGCTTCGATTTTAAAAATCCTCTTTTAATTCTAACACTCATAATGATGATTACCGGGGTTTTTGTAAGTGGATTTCTATATAATTCCCTAAAAAGTAAGATTGAAAAAAATGATTCTTTAAATAGTAAAATTTCAAAAATTCAACAGGCATTACTCATACGGTTTGCTTTAATTGAAGGACCTGCTTTATTAGGAATTATATTGTATTTAAAAGAATCTAACCTTGCGTTTCTCATGCTTTCCGCAATGATGATTCTTTACTTCATAACACTGAAGCCATCAAAAAGTAAGCTTGCAGATGATATGGACCTCACTTCTGAGCAAAGAAGAGAAATTGAATAAATAGAAATAAAGCCTTTCGATCTGAAAGGCTTTTTATGTACTGAAGTCAGAAATTTTAAATTCCCAAACTTGTTCTTACTCTTTTAATGGTTTCCAAAGCAATAACTCTTGTTTTGTCCGCACCTTCCTGAAGCTTAGCTTCCAGTTCTTCCAGGTTATTCATATAATACGCAAACAATTCCCTTTCCTTGGCAAAACGGGTTAGGATCAGATTTAAAAGCTCAGTTTTGGCATGACCGTAACCGAAATTTCCGGCCAGATATTTCGCTCTTAATTCTTCTGTCTGCCCAGGAGTTGCTATCAGCTGATAGATAGCAAACACTTTGTCTGTTTCAGGATCTTTTGGCTCTTCAAGGCTTTTAGAATCTGTTTCAATACTCATTACCTGCTTTTTCAATTCTTTTTCAGGTAAGAAAATATTGATGATGTTTCCTCTGGATTTAGACATTTTCTGTCCGTCGATTCCGGGAACATATTTCGTATTTTCCTGAAGCTCAGCCTGAGGAAGCACTAAAACATCTCCCATCTGGTTATTAAATCTGGAAGCTACATCACGGGCAATTTCCAAATGTTGTAGCTGATCTTTCCCAACCGGGACAATTTCTGCGTCATACAATAGAATATCGGCAGCCATCAAAATAGGATAGGTAAATAAACCTGCATTCACATCCTGTAATCGGTCTGCTTTATCTTTGAAAGAATGAGCAAGCGTTAATCTCTGGTAAGGAAAAAAACATGATAAATGCCAAGATAGTTCACAGGTTTCAGGGATATCACTCTGTCTGTAAAAATAGGTTTTTTCCGTATCCAGCCCACAAGCAAGCCAAGCCGCAGCGATCTCGTAGGTATTTTGTTTTAGCTCTTCCGCATTTTTAATCTGTGTTAGCGAATGGAGATTCGCTATGAATAAAAATGACTCATTTCCTTCCTGCTTCGATAGTTCGATGGCAGGAATAATAGCACCTAGTAAATTTCCAAGGTGCGGTGTTCCGGTGGCTTGAATGCCGGTAAGAATTCTTGACATTTGTTTTTTATTTATAAAAATTAATGAATTGCAAATTTAATAGGTTTCTTTGTGATCTTCTTAATCTGCAGGAAATTTTTACTAAGGAATTACGATTTTATCTCCACCGAATTTAGGCTCAACTCCGAAAAGCAAATCCCAATATGTTTTTGCCTTGGCTATATATTCACGGATATTGGTTTTTAATCCTGCATACTTGTTAACGTCCGGTGCGTTATATCCATAGGCTTCCATTCCATTTTTCCGGGCTAAAAAGACAGCTCTCTCATTATGGAACTTTTGGGAAATAATCACCAGTTTTTTCTGCCCGAAGATCTCTTTTGCCCTCACCACGGAATCCAGAGTTCTGAAACCTGCGAAGTCCATAAAAATCTTATCTTGTGGAATTCCATACTTCATTAATGTCAACTGCATATCTTCAGGTTCATTATAATCTTTCCTGCTGTTGTCCCCACTTACTATCACGTATTGAATTTTCCCGCTTTTATAAAGATCTACTGTTGCCTGAATCCTGTTGTAGAAATAAGCATTGGGCATTCCGTTACTCAATGTTTTGCTGGTTCCAAGAAGTAAAGCAGTTTTTGTTGTCGGAACATCGGAAATCGTATATGACACAAAAGGGTCGCTTTGTTTTTTAATGCTGTAGTTGGCAAAAGCAATAAAAATAATTCCTGCAACCATAAGAAGCAGGAAAATTTTAAAAGTATTTTTGATGAATCTTTTCATTTTTAAAACTCAAGGCCGTTGGGAAATGCCTTTTTCCTGAAAATTAATAATAAAACCGCACCAATAGTAATGGCTGAATCCGCAACATTGAAAATATATTTGAAAAACTCAATATGTTTTCCTCCGATTATCGGAAAATTTTGAGGAACATACCAATCCACTAATGGGAAATGCAGCATATCTACCACACATCCTTTCATAAAGGTAGAATATCCTTCCCCGAAAGGTACAAATTTGGAAACTCCGCCGTAGCCAATCCATCGGTCAATGCTTGGATCATAAACTGTTCCGCTGTCGAAAATCAAACCGTAGAACATACCGTCAATAAGATTTCCAATTGCACCGGCAAAAATCATGGCCATAGGAATCAAAAGATAATTGGATTCTCCTCTTTGCAGCCATTTTCTGAAAAGGTAAATCATTCCTCCAATTAGTAATACTCTTACGATTACCAGGAAATATTTACCAATAATTCCTCCGAAATGAAGCCCGTAAGCCATTCCCGGATTTTCCACAAAGGTAAGCTTGAAACCTGGGAAGACAGAAACGCTGTCGTCGAGGTTGAAATGGGTTTTAATATAGATTTTTGAAGCCTGGTCAATTAATAATATAAGGAATGTTACGGCTAAGATCTTTTTCAAGGTTTCTAAATTTTATCTTTCTTTAATTTATTTTTTGGACAATTCATCGAGTCTTTTCCTGTCTTTTGCGGAAAGGTCATTAATACCGTTTTTGCCCATTTTTCCTAAAAGGCGGTCGATTTCTTTTTCTCTTTCCCGCCTATTGGAATTAAATTGATCATCTATGGTGTAATTCTTCTGCTTGTCCGGAAAGAATCTGTTTTTGACCCAATCTCTGTTGAAAAACCAAAGAATCACTATAAGAATAATCCCTAAAATGATATATTCGCTCATGGGTATACATTAAAAATTAGGTTTATAAAGTATCTGTGAAATACAATATAAACCCAAATGTATTGTTGCAAACCAATGGTTATTTCTGCATGTTTTTCGCTTCGATACTTAACGTAGCGTGCGGAACAGCCAAAAGCCTTTCTTTAGGGATCAGCTTGCCTGTTACTCTGCAAACACCATAGGTTTTGTTTTCAATTCTTATCAGCGCATTTTTCAGATCACGGATGAATTTTTCCTGTCTTCCTGCTAAAATTGCATTTTGTTCTTTGCTAAGGGTCTCTGCACCCTCTTCAAATGCTTTAAAGGTAGGGGATGTGTCATCCGTTCCGTTATTCTGGTCATTGATGAAACTTTCGTTGATCAGTGCCAAATCTTTCTCAGCTTTTGCAATCTTTTCGTGGATGATTTTCTTAAATTCCTGTAAATCAGCATCGCTATATCTTACTCTTTCGTCTTGCATGTTCTTTTCTCTTTTTTAATAAAATTATGAAATGGAATTTGAAATACAATAACTATATGTTAATTTTTTTCAATATTTACCTTAAAATTAACGGTATCTATTTCGATTTCGTTAAAATTAAGAAGTGAAGATACAACTTCTATTTTATTTGACAAGACTTCGGACGAAATATATTCTTCATTTTTCCTGATATCTTCAAGAAATGGAGAATTCTCTTCAATAGAGATTTTAATTCTGTCGGTCAGGTCAAAATCTTTGTCTTTTCTTAAGTTCTGAATTCTGTTGATGAATTCTCTTGCAATACCTTCAGATTTTAATTCCTCTGTTAACGTCAAATCTAATGCCACAGTTGTTTTTCCATCAGAAGTTACCGTCCACCCCGGAATATCTTTTGTTGAGATTTCTACGTCATCAAGGGTGATCTCATAGCCCTGGATGTCTATTTTCCCATCTTTCTCAAGACTTGAAATCTGTTCTGAAGAGAAATTGGCAATTTCATTCCCAACCACTTTCATGTCTTTTCCTAATTTAGGACCAAGAGCTTTGAAATTAGGCTTAATTTGTTTTACAATTAAATGAGATGCTTCTTCAGCATTGATCAATTGTAATTCTTTCACATTCACCTCCTGCTTGATCAATTCCGCCACGGTTAAGATTTGTTCTTCCGTTTTAGAATCCAATACAGGAACCAATACTTTTTGTAATGGTTGGCGTACCTTTACGTTTTCCTTCTTTCTTAAAGAGAATACCATGCTGGTGATATTCTGTGCTAAATGCGTTTTCTCAACCAGATCCTGATCGATTAAACTTTCATCAGTAACAGGGAAATCCGTTAAGTGTACAGATTCATACGTTTCTTTTCCTGTAACTTTATTTAAATCCTGGTACAGCTGATCCATAAAGAACGGAGCAATGGGTGCCGATAATTTGGCTACCACTTCAAGACAGGTATATAAAGTCTGGTAAGCAGAGATTTTATCTTCCGTATAGTCTCCCTTCCAGAAACGCCTTCTGCATAGTCTTACATACCAGTTACTTAAATTGTCATTCACAAAAGTACTGATTGCTCTTGCTACTCTTGTCGGCTCATAATCTTCATAGAATGCTTTTACCTCTTTAATTAAAAGATTAAGCTCGGAAAGGATCCATCTGTCGATTTCCGGACGGTTTTCCACTTCTTTTTCCGAATAATTGAATCCGTCAACATTTGCATATAAAGCAAAGAATGAATAGGTATTGTACAGCGTTCCGAAGAACTTTCTTCTTACTTCATCTATTCCTTCGATATCAAACTTTAAGTTTTCCCAAGGATTGGCATTGGAGATCATGTACCAACGTGTTGCATCCGGTCCGTAAACGGAAAGCGTTTCGAACGGATCTACTGCGTTTCCTAAACGTTTTGACATTTTCTGTCCGTTTTTATCCAAAACAAGCCCGTTACTCATTACATTTTTATAAGCAACAGAATCAAAAACAGCAGTAGCAATCGCATGAAGGGTATAGAACCAACCACGAGTCTGGTCAACACCTTCTGCGATGAAATCTGCCGGGAATGCTTTATTGCTGTCAATCATTTCCTTATTTTCAAAAGGATAGTGCAGCTGTGCATACGGCATAGAACCTGAATCGAACCAAACGTCGATAAGGTCGCTTTCGCGTTTCATCGGTCTTCCTGATTCCGAAACTAAAACTACTTTATCCACTACATTTTTGTGTAGGTCAACTAAAGAATAGTTTTCTTCGGACATATTTCCGATCTCAAAACCTTTGAACGGATTTTCAGTCATGAATCCTTTTTCAACCGATTTTTCGATTTCGTTATATAATTCCTCTACAGAACCCATGATTTTTTCTTCTTTCAGATCATCTGTTCTCCAGATTGGTAATGGGATTCCCCAGTATCTTGAGCGGGATAAGTTCCAGTCGTTCACATTTTCCAGCCAGTTAGCAAAACGTCCTTCTCCGGTAGCTTTTGGCTTCCAGTTGATCTCTTTATTCAGGTCAACCAATCTGTCTTTTACAGCAGTCATTTTCACAAACCATGAATCCAAAGGATAATACAATACCGGTTTGTCAGTTCTCCAGCAATGTGGATAACTGTGGACATATTTTTCTACTTTGAAGGCTTTGTTTTCAGTCTTCAGTAAGATCGCCAATTCTACATCCCAGGATTTTTCAGGAGCCGTTCCATCATCATAGTATTCGTTCTTGATATATTTTCCGGAGAAAACTTCCGGAACATGTTCTCCGGAAAGGAATCTACCTTGTAAATCTACCAATGGAACAAGATTATCATTTTCATCTTTCACCAACATTGGTGGAACACCGGCTTCTTTCGCTACTCTTGCATCATCGGCACCAAAAGTAGGCGCGATGTGAACGATACCGGTACCATCTTCCGTCGTTACAAAATCTCCTAAAATTACTCTGAATGCTTTTTCAGGAGTTTCATCCGGAGTGAACCAAGGGATTAATTGCTCATACTGAGTTCCTGCGAGACGTTCTCCTGTAAATTCTTTTAAAACTCTATAAGGAATTGTTTTGCTTTCTGCGGTATAATTTGCGAAATCCTCATCAGTTCCTTCCACATATTTTTTACCGAATACTTTAGGTAAAAGCATTCTGGATAATACTACTGTTACAGGCTCAAATGTATATTGGTTGAAAGTCTTAACTAAATAATATTCAATGTCTCTTCCTACTGCAAGAGCAGTATTAGAAGGCAACGTCCATGGAGTTGTTGTCCAAGCCAGGATGTTTACATCACCATCCACATCATTGAATAGTTCGGAAGATTCTTTCTTTACTTTAAATTGAGCCACGATCGTAGTATCTGAAACATCACGATATGTTCCAGGCTGATTCAATTCGTGAGAAGAAAGCCCTGTTCCTGCTTTTGGAGAATACGGCTGGATCGTGTAGCCTTTATACAATAAGTTTTTATCATACAATTGTTTCAGCAGCCACCAAACGGTCTCCATATATTTTGACTTGTAGGTGATATACGGATCATCAAGATCTACCCAGTATCCGATTTTCTCTGTAAGATCATTCCAAACATCGGTATAACGCATTACCGCTTCACGGCAGGCTTTGTTATAGTCTTCAATAGAGATTTTTTTGCCAATATCTTCCTTCGTTATTCCTAATTCTTTTTCTACACCAAGTTCCACAGGAAGTCCATGTGTATCCCAACCCGCCTTACGGAAAACCTGCTTCCCGTTCTGCGTCTGGAAACGACAGAAAATATCCTTTAACGCTCTCGCCATAACGTGGTGGATTCCGGGCATACCGTTTGCAGAAGGTGGACCTTCATAAAATACAAACTCAGGATTGCCTTCACGAATTTCAACACTTTTGCTGAATGTTTTATTGTGTTTCCAGAATTCCGATACATTCTCGGCTATGTCGATAAGGTTGAGGTTTTTATATTCTTTAAATTGGCTCATTGTAAATTATCTCAATTCGATGATTAATTAAGTTTGCAAATTTAGTGAATTTTGTCGGTTTATAATATATGTTTTATTTAGGTCTGTCTATTAAAAACTTCACTTCCAGAATGGTAAATATAAAGGCTGAGATTAATGATGAGATCTTTTTGCTATCTCGCAGATTGAGCTGATGGCGCAGATTTTAATAGATCATGTTTGGAAATTTGTGAAATCTGTGGGAGGAAAAGAATAAAAGAAATATATTTAAGTTTTAATACATTTGTTACTTTAAAATTACAACCATTGGAATTCTATCCGGCTATTGAAAAATCGAATGTTCAGGAAATTAAAAATTTTCAGGAAGAAAAGCTTCAAGAACTGCTGATCTATCTTGAAAGAAATTCCCCTTTCTATCAACGACTATTTAAAGAAAACAATATCAGTATTAGTGATATTCAATCGTTGGAACACCTACAGAAAATTCCAACCACTACAAAAAATGATCTTCAACAGTACAATCACGATTTTTTCTGCATCTCCTACGATAAAATTGTAGATTACAGTACCACTTCCGGAACATTGGGAGATCCTGTGACTTTTGGGTTGTCAGACAATGATCTTGAAAGATTAGCTTACAATGAGGCTATTTCTTTTGCCTGTGCAGGAATTCAAAAAGGAGATGTTGTACAGATGATCACGACCATTGATAAGAGATTCATGGCCGGCCTTGCCTATTTTTTAGGATTGAGAAAAATGGGGGCAAGTGTCGTTAGAATGGGGCCCGGAATTCCGGAATTACAATGGGACTCCATTTTCAGATATAAACCGAAATATCTGATCACGGTTCCTTCTTTTCTGTTAAAGATGATTGATTATGCGGAGAAAAACGAATTGGATTATAAAAATTCCAGTGTGTATGGAGCTGTTTGTATTGGAGAAAGCATCAAAAATCAAGATTTTACGGATAATATTCTCTCGCAGAAGATCAAAGAAAAATGGGATATTAAGCTTTTTTCCACCTATGCTTCTACAGAAATGAGTACGGCTTTTACGGAATGTGAATTCCAGATCGGTGGACATCATCATCCTGAACTGATCATTACAGAAATTCTTGATGACGATGGAAATCCTGTGAAAGAGAACGAAAGTGGTGAATTAACGATTACTACTTTAGGCGTGGAAGCAATTCCTTTATTGAGATTTAAAACAGGAGATATTGTAAAGGCTCATTACGAACCCTGCAAATGCGGAAGAAATACAATGCGTTTAGGACCTGTGATCGGGAGAAAACAGCAAATGATCAAATACAAAGGGACTACTTTATATCCGCCTGCAATGAATGATATTCTTAATGATTTTACTTCTATTTCCTGTTATCAGATCGTGATTCAGTCCAATGAAATAGGATTAGATGAGATTATCATTAAGGTAAGTACAGAAAGGGAGGACGAAAATTTTGTGAATGAAGTGAGGGATCATTTCCGGGCAAAATTAAGGGTAAGTCCGAAAATTGAAATCATGGAGTTTGATGTTTTATCTAAAGTGGTTCATCATCCGAATAGCAGAAAACCAATTACTTTTATTGATTTGAGATAAAACTAAATTCAAAAATTAACCAAAATATAATTACAGCAGTTCAGAAGGACTGCTTTTTACAATATATTTGTGAACTTATTTTAAATATAAACTATGAAAAAAACATTTTTGCTGCTATTTATAGCAATTACAACTACACTTTTTGCACAAAATCAACTTAGTATTGTGAAAGGAAGTTTTGACTTTTTAAAAGACCAGACCGAAGTGAATGTGCAGCTGAAATTTGACAATACCCGTTATCAGGTAGAAAATTTTACCGAAGAACAGTATCTTGAAGAAAGGAAAAAAGATGTTTTAGCCAATCCGAAGAGAGGTGAAGAAGCATGGAAGAAATGGAGCAATGAATGGATGAGGTTTAAAGATACTGAGTATTTAAAATATTTTATAAAAGGAGCCAATAAAAAGTCGAAAATTGCCTACGGAAACGATACAAAGGCAAAATATACTTTAATCATTGATGCCCAATGGATTTATGCGGGATGGCATGGCGGATTTGTAGGGCAGGAAGCCAAGCTGACCTCAAATATGAAATTTGTAGAAACAGACAATCCTTCAAATGTAGTCCTGGAAATACGGGCTGATCAGATTTTAGGAAAGCCGCAAAACAAAGATTTTGTAATGGAATACGGCAGAATTGCCGGAGCATTTGAAGCTACAGGTAGCAGATTGATGGGAAAAGAGTATAAAAGAGCTTTGAGAAAATAAACAGTTTCGGGGGGCGGCCCGCCGCCCCCCCATAAATGAACTTTGTATTTCTTCATTTAAAAATATATATACAAATTTATAATTAATTGTTAAATTTATTTATTAAAAAACTTATTATATATAT